>JBEKUR010000011.1:0-61505 GCA_049514855.1 Terriglobia bacterium | reverse complement strand
AGTCATCCTCCATGCCATGAACTCCTCCTTGAGTTTTCGCAAGTGAGCCCGCACCGCAGTCTGCCATTGCCCGAGCCGCCTGCGGAATGCGAAGCACAGCACTCCAACGGTTGCCAGGTGCCCCCAGGCGCCCAGCCAGCCTGTAAAGGCGTTGTCCACAAATCCCAACAATAAGAAGAGGACCAGCAGGGAGTAAAGCCCCGCCGAGAAGCCGTACGCCAGAAAAATCCGCTGCTCCCTGCGGCTGGCCGGGGGCAGTTCGACTGCCTGACGAAGTACGCTGCGTTTTAACCAAGCCACAGAATATGCAAACGATTGCTCACGAAGGTTATCAACCTGGAGGTGCTGGCTCAGCACATAGTAGCCGTCAATCTTGAGCAGCGGGTTCAGTTGGAAAAAGCCGATCACACCACTCATCAGAGCGAACTTGTACGTCAGGTCGCCGGCCAGGGAGCCCGGCGGCGACAAGGCCCAAAAGAAGAGCGCAAAACAGCACTGGAGCAGGGTGACCCATATCCCTGCAATGATTGTCCAAATGCGCTGCGAAGTCTTGGCGAAAATGTGCATGTCGGTGCAATCGGTGTAAAAGGACGGAGAGAAATACAAAAGCATGAAGCCCATGTGGTGCACTTCGCCGCCGAAGTGCTTGCAGGCCAGGCCGTGAGCGAACTCGTGAGGTCCGACGATGATAAACAACATCACCCACATAACCAGGAGGTCATAGCCGCTCTTATGTCCAGGACCGTAGATCGCCAGGGCTTCCTGGCTGACGCGCGTGAAGTCGTGGGCCACGATCACCCCAGCCAGGGCGAAGAGGCCGAGCGAGAAGAGGACAAACTGCTTCGTGAACATCCAGCCCAAGTACTTGTCCAGGCGTTCCAGCACCCGGTCGGGATCAAAGGCCGAAAAGTAGATATAAAGCAGGCTGGCGTGGTTCACGCGCTCACGACGCTCGTCGCGGATCTTTTCCAGGATGCAGAGATTTTTTTCCGCAGCTCCGCGCTCCCAGAAGTTGGGATCCACGCCGTCCAGGTACGCGATCACGTCCTGTTCGCTGAGATTCTGGTCCGAGTAGCGTTCGTTGAGCGCCTGCGCAACTTCGGCCGGAGTACGAGCGCCATCGCAAAGCGAGAGCAGTTCCCAATCCAGCTCGCCCAGGCGATTGAAGGAGTCCGTCTCAGGGACTTTGACCACGAAGCTGGTTTCCCCGGCAAACGTCTGCTTGCCGACCTTCAGGTCGGTGCGCAGCTTGGGGCGCCGAAGCCCCTTCGCCACCACACCCGAGAGTCGAATGCTGGTGGGACCGAAACGCATGGAAAATCAGTCCACAGTGTACAGTCGAGGGTCGAGGAGGAGGCCCATGAGGACATCTTCCTGCTGTCCCCCTCGCCCCCTTGGGGGAGGGGGCCGGGGGTGAGGGGGGGTACGTTCGTCAAACTCAGAGAATGCTCTACTAAGGCTCTTGCTTTTGACCCTCGACTCTCGACTTTAGACTCCAGATCACTCGCACCGCCATTCCCGGCCGCAGGTTTTCGAGATGTGGTCCCGTCAACTCTGCCGTGAGGTCATAGCTGGCGCTGGCAGCATCCACGGTAGGGCTGACCAATTTCACATGCGCGTTGTACTCCTGCGACTTGTCATCCGCCGGCACTACTTTCAACGGATACCCGGCTGTGGGCCGTGGGCCTGCCGACTCCGGCAGTAGAAACCGGACCTGGAGCGGGTAAAGCTCGCTCAAGCGAAAGCAAAGGTCATTCTTGATCATGTTCTGTCCAGCGCGGATAGCCCGCCGGACAATGTATCCGTCGAAGGGGGCCACTATTCGAGTCTTTTCCAGCTCGATCTCCAGCTCGTGAACTGCCGCTTTCTTTTGCTCGATAGCAGCCTTCCAGCTATCCAGGTCGAAGCCTGCGCCGGTGGATTGAAACTCGGCTTCCTCGAGCGCCGCTTGACTGCTCAAACCGAACTTGCGCAACTCCTGCTGCCGTCGATAGGCAGCATCCTTGGCTTTTTTCTCAGCTTCCTGGTACTTAAAATTGTTTTCAGCCACCCTCTGGTCCAGGCGAGCTTTTTCCAAACTGGCAAGCAGCTCGCGGTCGTCCAGGCGGGCGAGCACCGCTCCTTTTTTTACCCAACTATCCTGGTCGTAGAAGAGTTCTTGCACAATCCCGTCGCGCTGGGCGAGCAAATCCACAGAGTGTTCGACCGACAATACACTTGGAATCTCCAGAGTGTCCGCAGCCGGCACAGAAGGCGGCTGGGCAGGAGCTTGGGTGACAGTGGGCTGCGGCGATGCCGCAGGGTTGGCTTTTTGTTGAGCCTGGTTCCCGCACCCGGGAACACCCAGAACAGCAGCCAGGATTCCGAACAGGACCCAATCCGATCGTTTCATTGGTTCAGCCTCGCGGTAGTCGAGGAGTCGAGGAGTCGAGAGTTTGACCACTGACCTGCATCCGACTTTTCGACTCTTGGCCGCAGGAGAAATCGAAGATCGGGGATTTCACTTCTCGATTCTCGACTTCTCGACTCCTCGACTTCTTACGGTAGCAGTGCCCAGACCTTCCGCCATGCCCATTGCGTTGGGGCGCGCAGCAGCATGTAGCCCACCGGATACCACCCGCTGTGGAACCAGCCTCCCGCGCTGGTAATCTTCGCCTGACCCGCCATGCCATCGCGGGCTTTGACATCAGGGTTGGGGAACAGGGCACGCGTTACGAAGAACTGCTCGCCCTCGGCAGAAATGGTCTGGGGGGAGACTCGCTCCACCGTTCCCCGAAGCGTTAGGGTGGGATAGGCATTCAATTTGAGGGCCACGGGCGCGTCGGTTCGAATCAGGGATATATCGGTTTCTGGAACGTTCATTTCGACCGCCAAGTGGTCTTGGTCCACAAGCTCGCAAAAGGCGTCGCCCACCTTGAGCAGTTTCCCAATTTTCTCTTCCACCTTAGGTGTCACAACGACGCCCGGGATGGAGGCCCGGAGATGCGCCTTATCGACTTTTTCCTGATAGAGAGTGACCTCTGCCTGGTGGAGGTCCATGTTCAGCCGGGCCTGGCCGGCGCCGGCCCAATCCCTCTTTTCCTCCGCTTCGGCAAGCTGGCGGTGGGCCAGCGCGAAGTCGGTCAAGGCCCGTTCCAGCCGGATTCTGTCATCGCTGTCGTCCAGTCGGGCCAACTCGTCTCCGGCGCTTACTCTTTGCCCTTCCCGGACAGGCACTCCTTGGACAATGCCGCTGACCTCGGCGCTTACGATCCGGCGCTCGGCGGGGACCACGGTGGCGTTCGTCTGGATTCGGTACTTCCAGGGCACGACAATCAAAACCAGCGCAGCTATCCCAGCCTTCGATGCAATCTCGAGCCAGCGGCTGGCTGTAATCCCCTCCAGTTTGCGCTTGCTCTTGAGCACGGGCTGCCAAATGCTCAGCAGCGGCACGTCCTGGTAGAGCCGGGCATTGCGGATGGCCACGGTGGTCTGGCTGGCAAGGATAGCGAGAACCTCCAGATGGCTTTCCGATAGGAATTCTGCGGTGTTGCTCAGGAGGGCCAACACGCCCACGGTCCCCTGTTCATCGCGCAGAGGCATGGCGTAGAAGCCGCTCAGTCCCTGCTCTTCCAAGTAGCGCACCAGCGCCGCGTTCGCTCCCTCCGGCTTAACTTTCCACCCCACTTCAGTCTGGTCAGCCGAGACCGCCTCCGGTTGCTCAGCCACCCACGCCAGCAGTTCACGCAACTGGTCCATTTCGCGGGTCCGCGGTACCTCGGCTTCACCCGACACAGCACCCAGTATAAAGCGGTGGCGGTCATACAAACCGATGACGCACTGATCAAAGGGGACGACGGTGGCGGCTTCGTGAACCACCGTGGTGAGGACATGATCGAGATTGAGCGTGGAGGTTATTTCCTTGCTGATGGCGAGGAGGGCGTCCAGGGTGCGAACCTTTCGCTCGGCCTGCAACAGATTGGCATTGTTCAGGGCGTTGGAGGCCCGCTCGCACATGTTGGTGAGGTAGAACAGGTCATCTTCATCAAACGGCTTTCCATCTGATCGGTTGACGATTTCCACGACCCCCAACACCCGCTCTTCCTTCAGAAGAGGCGCGCACATCAGCGATTGGATTTGATACTCCTTGCTTGCCTGTACGCGGGCCTCAAGTCCCGGCTCATCCTGGGCGCTTGAGACCAGGCGAGCTTGGCCGGTTTGGGCCACGCCCCCAGCCAAGCCCTCTCCAATTTGAAGGCGGCTACCCTTGTTGGTCGTCGGATCCTCACCTGCTTGCTGCGCGCAAAGCAACTCGTTCGTTTCGGAATCTACCAGCCAGAAGTTGCAGGCCAGGGCACCGAGGTTCCCCTGGATCTTCTCGGCCATAATGGGCAGTAAATTTTCAAGCTCCAGCGTTGAGCTGAACGTGCTCGCAACATCGTAGAGCGCAGTCAACCGTTCAATCGTCTCCAGGCTCGACCACTTCTCCTGCTCGACGGCGCGCAAAGCGTCCAGAACCCGGCCCGCCAGCCGGCAGGCTTCTTCAGCGAAACCTGCGTCGTCGGCGGTGAATTCTCCCGTGCGCTTGTTCAATACCTCCAGGACGCCGGCCACGTCTGTAGAGGTCGGGATGGGTGCGTACAAGGCCGTTGCCACGCGCTCCCGGTCGTCCTCCGCAAGGTGCGGGAACATCTCCGGCTCGATTTCCTCCTCGTCGAGCCGCCGCGCACGTGATTTGGCTAGCATCTCGGCCAGAATACCTTCGCTCGCCTGCCCCGGCGCAAACTCCAGCCGAAGTCCGGCCTCGAACCAGCGAGAGCGACAGAGCAATTCCCCGCCTCTCTCCTGACGTAGCCAAACCATCGCCGCACGGGCCTCCAGATTTCGGCCAACATGCGTGGCAAGCGTCTTCGCGAAACTGTCAATGCTGTTGCAGGAGTGAAATCCAACCGATAGTTCAAAAAGGGAGGACAACTGCTCCATAGAAAATGTTGCCGAGGGCGTTACCCTTGCGGCAGGGGCTAGTGAGCCGATACAGGCTAAATTCCAAATGAATCGACTGGGAGGCTACCAAAAACCGGCGGGCGAGTCAAGCAATGTGGTTCGGCCACGTTTTCTCCAGGTTTTTCTCGCCTACTGCCTTGATTTGCTCAACAAGTCGGCGTAGTCTCAGGTGACGGTGTAAATCTCATGCTACGCTTTGAAAGCAGGACATCAGCCGCGAGGAATCCGTGACCATTAATATCAGAACAGTTGATCAGGTGACCATTCTTGACCTCAACGGCCCCTTTAAGGCGGGTGAAGCTGAGCAGGCCTTTCGAAACTCCGTCGGCGAGGTACTCTCCGCCAGCGTCACCAATCTTGCCGTAAACCTTGCGGGCGTGTCTTTTCTCGATAGCTCCGGCGTGGGCGCACTGGTTCGCGCTTTTTCGGCCCTGAAAGAAAGAGGGGGTGAATTCAGACTCTTTGGGGCCTCAAAACAGGCCGCTCAAACCCTCAGGATGGTTCGTCTGGACAAAGTCCTCGGACTGGCGGAAGATGAGGCTGCTGCCCTCGCGAGTTTTTAGCCAGAGGCTGAAAAAAGTCATCCTCCTGTCATTACCTCGTCCCTACCTTCTTAGGACAGTGAGGTCAGCGTCCCGTCGCGCAGAATGCTTAGGTTTTTCACCAGAGTATCAATCCCAAACCGTCCGGAAACAATCTCGGGAATCGCTCCTTCGAGTTGAACGCGCACACTCGCGTCATACATTCGAGCAGGGCGGCTTTCAGGGTAGGGCCAGCAACGGCATGACGTATGATTGGAAGGCCTGGGACGGGACCCCGCATGGCCACGAGGGCCTGCTCGTGGACGGGTTCCGGCACTGCTGGCAGTGTTGTCGCGCTAATTGACGCACGGGCATATACAGTGAACGGCCTCCTTGACAAAGCTTAAGTGAAGAACATGGGGTCCAGGTAACAATCCACAGTTGAGCTAGTCCCTTGAAAGGGTGGAACAAAGGATGGGTTATCTACTTGTAATGGCCGCCGGCATTTTGCAAGGCGCCTTCATACTGCCGATGAAGTCTACCCAGAAGTGGGCTTGGGAGAACACCTGGTTCGTCTATGCCTCAACAGGCTTTCTGATTTGGCCCTGGCTATTCGTGCTCTTGACAATTCCTCATCCCGTCACCGTCTTGGCGACCACCAGCATGCGCTCTCTGTTTCTGGTTGAGGTGTTTGGGCTTGGATGGGGGATAGGGGCTGTTACCTTTGGATTAGGTGTGAGTAGGTTGGGGATGGCCTTGGGATTCACTATCATCATCGGACTGGCGGCAACTGCCGGGGCGCTCATTCCCATGGTCGTGATGGCTCCCGAGAAGTTGGGCCAGCCACAAGGCTTACTGACGCTTGCCTCCCTCGCCCTAGTTCTGGTCGGTCTTACTCTCGGCTCCTGGGGCGGAAAGCTCCGGGAACCCGAACGGAACTCCACAGGCAATGACCCACGGAGTTCCTTCGCCGTCGGGCTTGCGATCTGTGTCGCGTCCGGACTTCTCTCTTCATGCGCCAACCTGGGCTTCACCTTCGGCGGAGAATATGTACGAAGGGCTATGGAGCTGGGCGCGGCAGAGTCAATGGCGGGCAACTCACTCTGGGCTCCACTCACCCTGCCGCTCTTTATTTGCAATGCTGGTTACTGCGTATGGCTAATGAGAAAACGTAAGACGGGCGGGTTGCTACTTTTGAAAGGAACACGCCACTACTGGGCTCTGGCGGCTTTGATGGGGTTCATGTGGATTGGCGGATTTATTCTCTACGCGCCAGGTACGCGGCGGTTGGGTTCTTTGGGGACCTCGGTGGGATGGGCCGTCATGATGTCCACGATGGTCATTACCGCAAACATCCTGGGGTTCATAACGGGAGAGTGGAAGGGCGCGAGCCGCAAGGCATATACCTTGGCCGTGGCGGGCGTAGCAATTCTGATCCTGGCCATTGGTGTTGTGGGCTACGCAAATCAGTTGTGATCGGGACCTTCAGGATACATTAGACCTTGCAAGGGTCGAATGCTCCCCCGGTTAGTCTCTTCTCTTTGCGCGGCGCGAGGAGACGCGCTCTTCAGCGCTATAATGTGGTTTTTCCAATTCAGTGATTGATCGGAAATTGCAGCACCTACTACGAAGCTGGGGGCTCGAGCATGGTCTTCAGCGGGGAGGGAATGGTGAGACGTCTACTCAGTTTGCTCGCATTACTCTTTTTGGCTGGGGCCGCAGTTGACGCGCAAGAGGCGAAGAAGCTTCTCACCATCGAGTTGGTCACCCACCCGCAAGGGCTAATCACGATGGGCCTCTCCCGCTTGGAATGGCGTCCGGGGGGCAAGGAGATCAGCTACCTCAAGCGCCAGGGCTCCGGCAAGGGTGCTACCCTCACCCTTTATCTCTATGACATTGCGGGCGGCAAGGAGCGAGCTCTACTCGGACCTCCCAACAACACCCCTGAAGGCGAGAGGCTCGACCTCTCTTCTTACCAGTGGTCCCCGGGCGGCGACGCGCTGCTATTCCAGGGTGAAAAGGATATCTGGCTTTACAACCTGACGACGGGCCAGATGAAATCCCTTGTTAAGGACGCGGTGCCGGTGGAGGACGCGACTTTTTCTCCTACGGGCGAGCGTGTGGCATTTGTGGAGCAGAACAACCTCTTCGCCCTCGACCTCAGGACGGGACTTCGCGAAAAGCTCACGGACGACGGCAACGAAAACGTGATGAACGGCAAACTTGATTGGGTTTACGAAGAGGAACTTGCCAATCGTGCCACCGGTCGGGCGTACGAGTGGTCGCCGGATGGGAAGAAGATCGCCTACCTTCGCCTCGACGACGCCCCCGTGCCTCGATACCCGCTGACGCATTACTTGTCCAGCCACGTGGAACTTAGCGAGGAGCGGTTCCCTCAGTCGGGTGATCCGAATCCCATTCCTTCTCTCCATATCGTTTCCGTGGAAGGCCACGAGCACCAGCGCTGGACGTCGACCGTGGCGAAATCCGTCGAATACTTCGGCCCCTCGTTTTCCTGGACGCCTGACTCGAAGGCGGTCGCGTTCCTCACGCTCGACCGCGCCCAGGACGAGTTGAACGTCCATCTCTGGGATGCTGCCGCAGGCACCGATCGCCTTCTGCTCACAGAAAAGGATGCGTACTGGATCAATTCGCTCGAGCCGCCGCACTTCCTCGGCGACAACCAGCGGTTCCTCTGGCTCTCGGAGCGAGACGGCTGGTTGCACCTCTATCTCTATGGCCGTGATGGAAAGCTGCAGAAACAGCTTAGCCACGGCAACTGGATGATCGATCGTCCGCATTTCCAAAACATTCCCATCCTCGGCTTGGACGAAAAGGGCGGCTGGGCCTACTTCGCGGCCACCAACCCGGACCCACGCGAGCGCCAGCTCTACCGCGTAAGGCTGGATGGCAGCGGTTTGGAGCGCCTCTCGCAGCAGCCCGGGGTCCACGAGCTGAACCTCTCGCCGGATGGCCAGTTTCTGCTCGACAACTTTTCCTCACTCCATGACCCGCCCGAAACCCGGCTGCTCAAGGCGGATGGGTCGCTCCTCACCACGCTGAGCAAGCAGGCACCCCATCTCGATGATTACGCGCTGGGCAGGACGGAATTAATAGAAGTGAAAGCCGCAGACGGCGCCACGCTCTACGCGCGCCTGGTGAAGCCACCGGACTTTGACGCGGCGAGGAAATATCCGGTCATCGTCGAGGTGTACGGCGGCCCTGGCATTCAACTGGTCCAGAACCGCTGGGGCCTGACTTCCCTCAGTGACCATCTCTTCGCGGAACAAGGCTTCATCCTCTGGTCGCTCGATAATCGCGGCGCGTGGGGGCGAGGACACGCTTGGGAATCCAGGGTGTTTAAGAACTTGGGGCACTACGAGCTTGAAGACCAGCTTGCCGGCGTCGCCTACCTGAAGTCTCTCCCTTATGTCGACCCCATGCGGATCGGCATTACCGGGTGGTCCTACGGCGGCTATATGACGCTCTATGCGCTGACTCACGCACCTGACGTGTTCAAGTGCGGCGCGGCGGGTGGCCCCGTCACCGACTTCAAGTTCTACGACAGCATCTACACCGAGCGCTACATGCGCACGCCCCAGGAAAATCCGGACGGGTACAAGACTTCCTCTCCGCTCGAGGCCGCCGATAAGCTGAAAGCCAAAGTGCTGCTAATGCAGGGCACCGACGACGACAATGTCCACATGCAGAACACCCTGAACTTCGTGGAAGCTCTAGTCAAGGCGCGCACACTCTTCGATCTCTACCTCCAGCCGGGAGAAAAACACGGATTCGCTGGCGAGGCAGCGAGGTTCTACCTGACCCAGCGTTTGCTGGAATTCTTCAAGCAGAACCTCTAAAGAGGCGTTGCTTCGGACCGACGAGTCATGCCTCGTTACGAATCGGAAGGGCGGTCCCGCAGGGCGGGACCCGCCGCCGGAGTTTGCGCGGGGAGCCAGAGAGGCGCACCTTTAGCCGCTGAAGCCACATGTTGGCCATTGGCATTGGCCAGTGCTTCAGGGACTGAAGCCGCTTTCTGACGGGCGCGCCTTGGGAAGAGGCGCGGTCTGTATGTGGCCTGTCCTCGGCACGGTGACGGTGGCGTTTGCGGCAGCCGTCCCGCTCAACGGGAGCGACGCGGGATTGATCCTGCACGTCGCCCCCACCGCCGCGCTCGCTAATCTGACCCTGACCTGGCCAGAAGCACGATCGTCATGATCACGATTAAGGCGCCGAATATGGCCAGCCCGTAAATCACACCCTTGCCAACTTTTCTCCCCGTCGTCTCGCCGACGTTTTTTAAGGACTTCACCTCTGTGAAGGCAATCTTCTGCGTCTCAACCTTGTTTCCCTGCGCCGTCTGCAGACTGAAGCCCTCGTTTGTGACCTCCCCAAGCCTCCCCCTGAGCGTGTGCTTGTTCATGAGGCGTACTTCAATCATGGTTCCGGGTGGAATCTCCATAATGCGCTCCTGCACAGTCGCTTTCTTGGTTGTTTCCTGTGGCAAGGAAGCGCCTGTTGCAGAGGCTCCGACTCTGGCCTCTAAAAGCGAATTGCCGAACAGAACTGATATCAGAATCAGTAGGATCATGTCTCTCATAGCAGCACCTCCAAGTGCTAAGCTGAAGTTTCTTCCTCGAATCATGACAAGCCTCCCTTCGGCATCCCGCGGGAAAAAGATTTCCGACGGCGATGCATTTTGTTCTTGCTTCGCGGCTGGCGCAGACGCGCCGGGGGTTTGACATGTCTGCGATCGGCAAGGGGATTCCATTTGTAAGACCCCCGCCGACCCCCTGCGGCTCTGGACGTACCACCACTCGCGGGCATCCAGAAACGATCTCTGCGCCACCCGGGAGCGCCATCACCCCGTGCCGAAGACAATACCAACCCGAAAGCCAACCAAGTGCACGGCCTCTCCGGTCTCTGGCGAAAAGATATGATGGCGGAACTCGAATCGCAGCCCGAACCGGCGTCGCACCCAGTAATTCATTCCGCCACCGTAGTGAATCGCTACTGCCCCGCCGTTCCCGGCAAGCAGAGAGAATCCGCCGTCCACGAAAGGATCGAATTTGCGCTTCGAATCCCTGGAGATGAAATGAAAGGCGGGCGTCACCGAAGCCAGGCCGATCGTAATGGCGTATTGGTTTGTGACCGGCTTGAGAACTCCTATTTCACCCCCCAGGGCGAACCGGTCGGTGAGGCGGCCCTCGCCTCCTCCTCCCGCATGGACGAAGTTCCCGTTCCAGCGTGTGAAGGCGCTCTTCGGCACGACTACCGGTCCGCCAAACGCGTAAACATAGCCGCTTGACATCTGAGCAGCGGCTGGGAAAGAAGCGAGTAGCATAATCAGCAATCCAAGGATTGCCTTGACCATCGCATTCCCCTTTCAACTCAGGCTCATTTTCTGGGCTTCGTCGCGGCGCGGTAGACATCGTGCCAGCCGCGGGTGGGCATGGCGGCTCCTAAGCCAGCGCCTAGAGCGCCTCCCAAAAATCCCACCATGGAGACAACCCCAGCATCGACGCAGGACCCCTGCGCGCATTTCCCAGTACCCAATTCAGGGGAAGCAACAGCGACAATTACACCAGCACCGGCACCGACCGCGAGGCCGATCAGCGCGTTCCGGCCGCGATGGCCCCTGCCTCGCGTGGAGACCCGCAGAACGTTTTGCCGCTCGAACGTCTGGCTATCCTTCCCGAGGCGGAGCACGATCCCATCATCGCTCACGCTTTGAAACTGGCCGCTGTAGGACTTGGCGTCGTTCAGCACGATCCGGATCTGCTCGCCCGGCGCCAGTTGTTTGAGGTTGTCCCAGTTATTCTGTGAAGATTGGGCCAAGCTCAATCCTGGGACCAGAAGCAGAAGCAACAGTGTTTCAACCACTCTCTTCGTGACTACCTCCTATTAGCCTGGGCTTCCGCGGTCCAGGGACTTTGCTCGTTATCTGGCACGCTGGATTCCAAACGAGTTTTTTCGTTAACTCCTTCATAAACGCGGCAGTCTCGTGTGCAGCCGTCGGAAAAGGGGCTGCACGGGAGCATGAATCCGCTGACAGTGGATGGCCACGCTTGCACTCGGGACATTACGCTATGGGTTCGCCAAGGGATTGCATTGCTGAGCCTCCTGGGCGGACCTGCTCTGTCTGGAGGGGGGCAGAGTTCCGCGCACGCCGCTCTTGGCCCGTGGCGTGTATGCACGGCCAGTTCTTTTTGCCGTGGCTGATTCAATGAGAAGAATGAAAGCCCACGGCACGGAAGCAGTCCCCCGGCAATCCGCTAGCAACCTGACCATAGTCGTACATCGTTACTCCAGCGTGACCAGCACGTAGACCACCCCTGCGGCCTCTCGCAGGAGGTAGCGCATCAGAGTCCATGCTTTTCGAACTCCGCGGTTCTTTCATTCGCGCGAGCCGCAGAGCTCCGGAGAGGGAAACTCCGCGCTGCGCAGTAGCTTGTGCCGCCGATCTTCCCGAAAGTGAAGAGATTCTTGTATTCATCCTTCTCTTTGTACCAGCGGGATTCAGGATTCTCGATCATGCTCAGCCACTCCGGCTCCGTCAGCTCTTTGAGCTTCTCGGCGTTATCACCGACCCATTTCATGACAACGGGATCGCGGATAATGTCCTCCGAATGCGGATGACCCTGCGGCACCATGAACTGATCCACTAGGTCGCGCAGAACCTGAGGGTTGTCGATGATCATGCACGGGCGCTTGAGGTTTCCGGTTTCGTTGTAGGGGAACGCCTCGCGGATCGCTCTGAAGAAGGGGGAGTTTGCCGCCTCCAGAAGGGTCTTTTCCCGGATGTTGTCGACGCCGAAATGGGCGAACACGCAGGCCTCCACGCGTCCGGAGTTCAGAACGTGCATGAAGCGACGCGCCCCGCCGAGACAACCCCCCACCGCGGGCCCGTCATTCCAGAAGTCCGCCATGAAAAGGCCGTACTTTTTTCTTAACTCGGCGACACGGCGCCCGCAGTGAACACGCTGCTCGGGTGACGGGACCAATGCCAATACGGGATCCTGGCCGATGGGCATGAACATGAAGTACCACGCGAAGAGCGCGCCCTGGTCGAGCATGAATTCAATGAATCTGTCGTCGGTCACGACATCCACGTTCTCGCTCGTATACGTAACGCTAAAACCAAACAGCACTCCTTTTTCTCTGAGCAGCTCCATGCCTCGTAGAATCCGGGCAAAGACCCCCGCACCGCGGCGGGCATCGGTCTCGCGTTCGAATCCTTCCAAGCTGATGGCCGGCGCGACATTGCCCAGCTTAGCGAGTTCGTCGACGAGACGCGGATCGAACCGCGTACCGTTCGTATATGTCAGAAAGAATGTATCGTTGTGCCTCCGGAATAGCCGCAGTAAGCACTCCTTCATCAGATAGGGCTCGCCTCCAGTCAGAACGACAAAGTAATCCCCAAGGTCCTTGCACTCCGTGAAGAGCCGATCCAGCTCCTGTTCACTCAACTCTCCATCCTTAGAATAGAGGCCCGAGTAACACCCGGTGCATTTCAGGTTGCATCGCATCGTGGGACTGAAGGCCACAAGAAACGGCGGCCACATGCCCTCGCTGCGGATGCGGGTTCGGGTCCCTGCACCCTTTACCAGCCAATGGAACAGGATGTTCGCGATCAGTTTCTCCCGCGTGGTGGGGTTGGCGAACCGGCCGACGCGCAACAGAAGATCGCGGAACACTCCGGAACCGTTTTCCAAATCTCGCGAAAGGCGTTTGAGGAACGCCCGGAGAACTGGACTGGGATACGGCGTCTTTTCGAGGACCAGCAGCTTGCGAAGGTCTTCCGGCCGACCCGTGAGGCAACGACAGAGAGCGGGCACGGCCAAGGCTTCGATGAGTTCTTGACTGAGGGACATGGGACTTCTCCTCGTCGGGGCTGCTTGTCCCGCGCGCAGCCTAGTGCACCATAGCACGCGTCGGTGGCGCTTCCCCAGTCTGGGCGGCAGCGTTTGCCGCGTAGCGGGGAATCAGTAGCGGAGAAAACAACACGTAGATGACGATGATCCCGAGGGTGATGCTGGCCAAGACGCCGGTGTAAAAGAATGGCATCGCGCACAACCCCACGGCTGTGGGGATGAGTATCCAGAGATAGTCTGTGAGCCAAGGATATCTCCGCGGCCCCGCCATGAGGAGAGCGAGGAGCGGAAGGGTGACGGACAGGATGTGGCGCAGCGAATCAGTACCCAGGATCTGTTCCCGCCATAGAAAGATGAGCGTGAGCATGTAGAACGCGCAAACGTTGGTGGGTAAGCCAGGAGTGCCTCGGATGCCTGGGTGTGGCACATCACTCCGGTCCAGGCCCCGGGCATACCGCAAGGCTCCGCCCACAGTGGGCAAAGTGAGCAAGAAGAGTGAGAACAACCCTGCCTTTTCCGCCAGGAGGAACACCACGAGACAAGTTGGGGAAACCACATAGTAGAGGTAGTCAGCAAAGCGGTCGAAGAGCAGTCCGAATGAGCTCGTGACTCCCAGTCTACGGGCCAGGGCCCCATCAAATACATCGGTCATGAAACCGAGAACGAGAATCCTGGCGGCAAGGTCAAACTGATGCTGTGCCGCCCAATAAATGGCGAACATCCCTAGGATGAGCCTGGAGGCTGTCAGAACCTGTGGAACTGTGAATCGCAGGAGGTTGGTCGTTCCCGACTTGTCCATGGTGCACCTCGGGCAGTACTCTGCGCATGGCAGGTGTCCTTTGCTTTCTTCCCATACCAAGGATAAACTCCGAATGTAATAAGGAACAATAAAGTACGCTCAAAATGACCGCGCCCACAAAATCGGGCAGTAACTTGATTACATGTGGACTTCCTGGAGCCGCAATGTGAGGCGGCGCCCTGTCGGTCCTCGGTCTCGGTATTGAAAGTGGGTGAGGCGATGGCTCGCCAGATCCACACCGTTTGTGCACTCGCCCTCCGTCTCCAGCCGCGCCAAGCTCGACAGCTTTGCCAAAACCCTCGGCAATTCTTTGGCTGGGGTTTCCGCGCCATCGGCGGCTTCGCCAAAGCCTTCCCCCATTCTGGGGGTAAGCAATTTACCGCCATTTCCTTTCCGCAGAAGGCCCTCACAGCCATCCCACCTTGTTGTTTCGAGCAGACCTGTACCGCAGCCTCCCCGCGCCCGATTTACATGCGGACTATCGGGCGCGGTAGACATCGTGCCAGCGGCCAGTGGGGATGAGCGCGCCAACCACGGAGCCCAGGAGTCCGCCACCTGCCGCATCCCCTACCCACGTTCCTGCAGTACAGTCTTCGCACACTCCCGCGTCTACGGCTAAGAGGGTGGCCACACCGGCGCCGACACCGATGAGCGCGTTCCGGCCGCGGTGGCTCTTGCCTCGCGTGGAGACCCGCAGAACGGTTTGCCGCTCGAACGTCTGCGTATCCTTCCCGAGGTGGAGCACGATCCCATCATCGCTCACGCTTTGAAACTGGCCGCTGTAAGACTTGGCGTCGTTCAGCACTACCTGGACTTGCTGGCCAGGCGCCAGTTGCTTGAGGCTTTCCCAATCGGCTTGGGTCGGTTTGGGCCCCGCCGCGCTGACGGCAGCGACCCCGATGAAACTGAGCATGAGGACCGTCATCCCTATTGCGAACTGATGTCTACGACGATTCATGTTTCACCTCCTGTGGATGTCAGGTTCTTGACTACCCTCATGCTCGTAGGGTCGGCGGGCCAACGGCGGCAACCAGGGCTAGTCATGACCGTCGTCGGTCCGGTTGTCCAGCATCCAAGTCCGCTACTTCTTGGCCCGGTACACCGTCCGACTGCCGGGGATGGCTCCTAAGGCAGCTCCGCCCCCGAACCCGGCCGCGATTGCAGCCGCACAGGCGCCGCAACTAGTGCCTTCATTGCCGGTGATCCCGAGGGGGACAGCGGTTGCTGCCAGGGCAATTCCGCCCAGAATGCCCGCTCCCAGCACCATGTTGCGCGTGCGATGCGAATTGTCACGGACGCTGACACGCACGACCTTGGCACGCACCACGGATTCCTCGCTCTTACCGACCTGAAGCGAGATGGCTTCGTCAGAGACGGAAACGAAGGCGCCTTTGAGCGTCTTCATGCTCGAGTCCACCACCTCGATCTTCTGCCCCGGGCGCAATTGTTTGAGGTTGTCCCAGTTATTCTGTGAAGATTGAGCCAAGCCGAATCCTGGGACCATAAGCAGAAGCAGCACGGCAACTACCCATTTCAAGCTCCAACTTGTTCGTCTTAACGTTTTATTTGCTGAGACCACGAAGCCTCCTCCTTGTTGTGTCGTTCACAGATGTACCTAGCCACGGTTGATTCGCTCCTTGGATCAACCGTGGGTTGTGGTTGTAGCGGCGATGTCTTGTCGCTGTTTCGTATTCGGTACAGGGGACGCCGCCGGCACTGAGGAAGCTACGGTTGGACGAAAACCAACCATGGCTGCCGAATACGTAAGAAATGTCTTGGGCGGTTCGACATCTGTGGGTTGACAGGAGGTGCGCGCACACACTGCCCTTGTCCCAAAATGGGTAGTGGCAGCGGCTGCCCATGGCGCACACCTCCGAGATTCGTGCTTGGGCGCAAATCTTCGACCGCGGGTCAGGGGATATCAATGCCCTGGAGGTCCCTTTTTTGTCCTATTCAAATTAGTCCCCTGGAAGCCCGTTCGGAGTAACTGACCACCTGGCACACGCCCCGATCACGTGAAACTTTTATTGACAATTGCAGAGTGGTATACTTGCTTCCAACTGGGTGTGCTCACCCCATGAAACCAAATTCATCCTCTCCCGCCCAAGCCCGCATCGGATCCTTTGCACTGGATATTCAAGCCGGTGAACTCCACAAGAGCGGATTCAAGGTCAGGCTTCAGGAACAGCCCCGTCAGGTACTGGCGATGCTAATCGACCGTCCAGGTGAGGTGGTCACGCGTGAGGAACTCAGGCGCAGGCTCTGGCCTGCTGATACCTTTGTGGATTTTGACCACGGGCTCAATAAAGCCATCAACAAGCTGCGCGAAGCCTTGGGAGATGACCCCGACAAGCCCCGCTACATCGAGACCCTTCCGCGTCGCGGCTACCGGTTGATTGCGCCCGTCGAACCTGTTCAGGCGCTCCCTTCATCCCCAAATGGGGAGTTATCCATCAAGCCTGCGACGGTAGGGGCGCCGCCTCCTCTGCAGAAAGCGGGGACAGATCAGACGCGCTGGCGGGTCGCAGTTGTGGCAATGTTGGGCATCATTCTGGCTGCCATCTTTGCACTTTGGTTCGCCACGCACCGCGCTCAACCTAAGCCTGAACTGAAGCAACGGCGACTCACAGCCAATCCCCTGGAGCACCCCGTATCGGGTGCCGCCATCTCGCCCGACGGCAAGTATCTAGCCTACTCAGATCCGGCAGGCATCCATGTGAAGCTGATCGAAACGGGAGAGACGCACACGGTCACGCCACAGGTTGGTTTTCGATCTGGTGGCGAACAAGCGGGAAGACTTGCTCCCAGCAAACCGGCCTGGGTGCTTGCAGGCTGGTTTCCCGACGGCGTGAGACTCCTCGCTAATCTGGGGGAGGACAAGGGATATAGCATCTGGACGCTCTCCATCCTGGGAGGCTCCCCGCGGAAATTGCGCGAGGCCGCTTGTGCCAATTCTGTCTCGCCGGACGGCTCCCTGATCGCCTTCACCACTGGAGGAACTCCCAGCATGCCCTTCCACGAGCTATGGGTGATGGGGCCACAGGGAGAGCAGGCACGCACGATCGCCATAGCCGACCAGAATAGGCAGTTCGTTGAAGCCGTGTGGGCTCCAGATGGTCGCCGGATTGCGACGTTGGCGTGGGGTGACCGGAGGGCCATTGAGACTCACGATCTCACGGGCGGCCGTCGGATCCTCGTAGCATCTAACCCGGACTTAGGCAAAAACTTTGAAGGTCTCGTGTGGTTGTCGGATGGGCGGCTGATCTACCCCCAGGCGGAACCGCCCCCGAATCAGAGTTACGACAATCTTTGGGAAATCAAAGCGGACCCGCGAACGGGTGAACCTGTCGGCAAGCCGAGTCGGGTCACGAATTGGGTCGACACCCACTTTTGGGGTCTTTCCGCCTCGGCAGATGGAAAGCGGCTCGCGTTTATCAAGGGAAACCCTCAGGCAGATGTCTATGTAGGCGAGCTCGAGGCGAACGGCAGGCGTTTGAAAGCACCCAAGCGCCTTACGCTAGATGAGCACTATGATATCCCTTTTGGATGGACGCCAGATGGCAAGGCTGTGCTCTTCGTTTCCGACCGAAATGGCAGTCTCAACATTTTCAAGCAGGCGTTAGACCAGGACTCCGCCGAAGCGCTGACCGCGGGTTCGGAACCCCATTTGGAAATGGACGATTGCCTCAGTGGAGGAGCGCCTCGGTTGAGCCCAGACGGTTTGTGGATTCTGTATTCGGAGGCAACGAGAAAGGATGACTCTGAGTCGTCCGCGGCGCCGCATCGTCTCATGCGGTTTCCGGTGGCGGGCGGACCGAGCGAGTTCGTGCTCGAGGCGGGAGTTCTTCCGCAGATTCGCTGCGCGCTCCCTCCTGCCACCCTGTGCGTTCTCGGCGAGTGGAATCGGGCCCAGAAACAGCTCGTTCTCACGGCCCTCGATCCGTTGAAAGGCCGCGGACGAGAACTTGCCAGAATTAAGGCACAGCGGCCCTCAGGCATCGTTGGCTGGGCCCTTTCGCAGGACGCGTCGCGCATTGCTTACTCGCAATATGACGAACAAGAGGGGCGTATCCGCATCCTGTCGTTGAACGACAAGACTAGTGCGGACGTGGTCGTTCGGAACTGGCACAGTTTCCTTGCGCTCGCTTGGGCTCCCGACGGCAAAGGCTTGTTTGTTTCATGCGTTCGGCCAAACGCGTTCGCGATTCTCTATACCGACCTTCAAGGCCGCGCCTACCCCTTGTGGGAGCGCGAAGGTTCCCTCAAATCTTGGGCGTTGCCTTCTCCTGACGGTCGCCACTTGGCGATTCTGGGCCCTACCTGGGATAGCAACGCTTGGCTGCTGGAGAATTTCTAGAGCCGTGGTAATCTACGCCCTCGACTGGGAAGCGCCGTGACGGGTGGCCGGCGCTTCAACCCCCCTTCCTCCGATCCTTTCTGCACCGCTTAAACCCGAATTCGGAAGTTAGCGTGGGTGTGATGTACATCTTGTAGGGGCACAGCGCGCTGTGCCCCTACGCCCGATCCCGCACCATTTTGTTCCTCCGGTATCTGCGTCAAACGGGTCTCTAATCAAGTGATTCGGCTCGACCGGCGGCTCCTAACTTTCGAATTCGGGTTAAACTTTACGCCATTACGCTGCGTGCGCCTCGAACGGGTGGTGAGTTAACTACTTCTGGCTGGCTGTCCAAGTGGTTCAAGCCTTGGCAGAGGCAGTCCACCACCGTGCGCCAAGCCCCGCGGCCTACAAATCAGGTCTGCACCATCCCTGCTTGCCTCTTTCACTCAAATCGCAGTGTAACCTCCGCGACCCCGGAGTTCCCACTCAGGAGTTTTGCGTAGTACCACCTACCACCTACCACCTACTAGATGCTAACTACCTGTCTTTTCAACAACATTCCCGCTTTATAAGCGTAACTCATTTGTTATCAACAACATTCCCGCTTCATTCCCGGGTTTTCCACAGCGGTCCTTTGTTTTCAATAACATTCCCGCGTCGTTCCTTCACTTTTAAGAAATCCTTTTCCTTTCTCTCGCCGGAACCGACTTCTTGTCGTGTGGAAAATACGGACTTTCCTGCGCTTTTCCGGCTGCCCCGCGCGTCGTCGGCGATGGATCGGGGCGTTGGAGTCGCATGGAAGAAATGTGCTCCCATAGAACCAAAGGCGCTTCCAGCACCGCAACTCGGTATTCTAGCCTACTTTCTTACGCATGTCAAGAGACATCGAGTCCGCTTCGGTCCGCCAAATGTCCCGGCTTCCTACATATGAGCCAGGTAGACAAACCTTCCTTGCCGGCCTCCGGCTCGGGGTGATGAATCTCGTTTTGGGCTGTTGGTCTTTTCTTCAGCTCTAACTAGAAACTGCTGTAGGCATTGCGGAATGCGAGCGGGTGCAAATTTTCTGGACAACGCTTGGCGTTTTCCCGCGCTAGAGGAAAATTCGCTTGACACCGCCGGCCGCAGACGCTTAATATATGGATATGCCATATATGGATGCGAAACCATCTGATCTTGAGTGGAAGAAGGGCAGTGCCGAGCTACTGATACTTTCCCTGCTCGAGGTTCGGCCGCGCCACGGCTACGACGTCAGCAAACTGATCGAACAGCGCTCCCGAGGGACGCTCCGCTTCCACGCGGCCTCGCTCTATCCGCTGCTCTATCGCTTGGAAAAGCGCGGTTGGGTTCAAGGCCGATGGGTGGAGAAGAGCGGGCAGCGGCGGCGTCGCTATTATCGCCTGACGCCGCAGGGGCGAAAAGTCTTGGCTTCGCAGCGTCGTGGCTGGCAAGTGTTTGTCGAGGCTATCAAGCGCATCACGGAGGTTGAACATGCCTGAGTGGAAGGAAGAGGTTAGCAGGCGGCTTGCATCCTTGAAGCTAGCGCCCGCGCGTGAGGCGGAGATCGTCGAGGAAGTGGCACAGCACCTGGAGGATCGTTACCAAGAGTTGGTCGCCAGTGGGACGACAGAAGATGAAGCCCGCCGCGTGGCACTCGAAGAGCTCAGCGACGAGGATCTACTGTCGCGCAGTCTGCGACGAGTAGAGCAAGAAGTGAATCAGGAGCCCATTGTGCCGGGCGGAGGAGGGAGAAATAACATTTTGGCGAGCATCTGGCAGGACGTGCGCCACGGCCTGCGGATGCTGCGGAAGAATCCCGGCTTCACTACCATTGCTGTCATTACGCTTGCCCTTGGCATCGGAGCGAACACCGCGATTTTCAGCTTGGGCAATGTCTTCATGTTTCGCCCGTTGCCCGTGAAGGACGCCGACCGGTTGACGGTAGTGGCCGTGCAATACCGGGCAGACGCCGATCCTAACCAGCTCTCCTATCTGGATTACGTGGATTACCGTAAGCAGTCCGACGTTTTCACGAACATGACATTTTACGACCTCAACATCGCAGGACTCGGTTATCGAGGGCATGCCGACCGCATCATCATGGCCTATGTGCCGAGCAATTTTTTCACGATGCTGGGGCTTCATCCCGCGCTCGGGCGGCTCATCGCTCCTGGCGAAGGCGACGAACCGAAAACAGGCCCGGTCGTCGTGCTCGGTCACAGCTATTGGGTGAGGCGTTTCGGCGGAGACCCGGGCGTGATTGGGAGCAACGTCACTTTGGACGGACAAATGGCAACGGTCATTGGCGTGGTGCCGGAGGAGTTTCGCGGCCCTTACAACATCGTCGAACTGGACGCCTATGCCCCAATCGGGATGTACGGAATGGCGTCCGGGAATTCCAGCTTCTTCACGGATCGGCGCGACTTCGAGTTGCGCGTCCTGGCCACCTTGAAGCCCGGCGTAACCACAAAGCAAGCCGAGGCTGCTCTGAACGTCATAGCGAAGCGCCTGGCAAGGGAGTATCCTCAAGTCGATCAGGGCGAGATCGCGCGCGTGATTCCTGAGCGTCTCGCGCGCCCCGAACCGGCGGTGGCAAATTCGATGCCGCTGGTAGCCACCGTCTTTCTGGTGATGGTCGGCCTCGTTCTGCTGGTGGCCTGCTTCAACGTCGCCAACCTGCTTCTCGCGCGAGCGGTGGTGCGAGAAAAAGAGATGGCGGTTCGGGCCGCCATGGGCGCTAGCCGCGCGCGTCTCATCCGGCAAATGTTGACCGAAAGCATCCTTCTTGCGATTGCCGGCGCCGTGGGTGGCGCGCTAATGGGGAACTGGGTGATCCGCGGATTGGAGAGGTTGCGCCCGCTTGGCGATTTCCACCTGCGGCTCGCCTTCACGTTTGACTGGCGCGTGTTCAGCTACGTGACGGGCGTCGCGTTAGGGGCAGGAATTGTGGCCGGACTGGCTCCGGCGCTGCGCATCTCCCGCGCCAATCTCAACGACACTCTGCGTGAAGGCGGTCGCGGATTGATTGGCGGCGCCAGTCGGCACTGGTTGCGCCACGGATTGGTGGTGGCGCAGGTGGCCGGCTCGTTGATCGTGCTCGTTGCGGCAGGGCTTTTCACGCGCAGTCTTACAAACGCGGAATCCATCGACCTGGGCTACGATCCGCATAATGTTCTGAATCTGAGCCTCGAGCCGAAACTCCAGGGCTACGATCAGCCGCGCGCGGAGGCGTTCTTTCGCGAATTGCTGAGCCGGGCGAAAGCGCTCCCCGGGGTCCAGTCCGCCAGCCTGGCATTCTCGATTCCATTGGGCTACTACGGAGATGGCGCCGGCGTGTATGCGGAGGGCCAAGCGCTTCCGGCGAGCAAGCGCGTCCCGGGCGCGGGTTATAACTGTGTGACCCCCGATTATTTCTCCTCCCTGCGAATGAGGATACTCAAAGGGCGCGCATTTACCGAAGCCGACACGAGCACCTCCCAACCTGTTGCCATCGTGAATCAAACCATGGCCGAGCGGCTTTGGCCCGGTCAGGACGCAATCGGGCGGCGCTTCAGGTACCAAGGCGCTTTGGGTCCGTATGCGACCAAGGATAAAAGCGCTTCGGGTCCATTTGTGACCGTCGTCGGCATGGTGCGAGACGCGAAGGTACAGGGACTCCTGGACGCACCAGGAAATTTCTTCTATCTGCCCCAGACGCAGAACTACAAATCGACCCACGTCCTTCAATTGCACACGTTGGTTCCGCCGCAGTCCCTGATTGTTCCGGCCGAGGCCCTGGTGCGCGAACTGGACCCGAATCTGCCCGTCTACGACGTGATGACAATGGAGCAGGCCGTGGCCGGCGCCAATGGGTATTTTCTGTTCAAGGTGGGCGCCGCCTTTGCCGGGTCCCTCGGCGCTCTCGGCCTGCTCTTGGCAGTGGTGGGAGTTTACGGCGTGGTCTCCTATGCTGCCAGCCAACGCATGCACGAGATCGGCATTCGCATGGCGCTGGGCGCGCGGCCACGCAGCGTGCTAGGCCTGGTTATGCGACAAGCAGTCGTACTGGTCGGCGCGGGAGTTGGCCTCGGTGTGCTTGCCGCGCTCATTGTCAGTCGGATCCTGGTGAGCTTGCTTGTCGGTGTGCCTTCCTATGACCCGCTCACCTTCACCAGCGTTTCAGCGTTGATGCTGGCCGTGGCGCTTGTGGCATGCTACATTCCCGCCCGCCGCGCCGCTCGCGTGGATCCGATGGTGGCGCTGAGATACGAATGAAGCACGGCGGCTCCTGTGCCACAACCAGCAACGAATGGGAGCAGGCGGGGATGATCACTTCACGAGCCTCTTACGCGGCGTGAAGGCTCCTTCGACATTCCCTCTTATATCTGCGTTCAAGCGCAGGGCCCACGCATTTTCCTCCTTGGCCTGACGCGCGCCCCCGAGGGCCGAGTAAATCGGACTTTGTTGCGAGTGAGGGCGGTAGTCGGCTGGTTCAAGCCGCTCTGCTTCGCGAAAGTCTGATAGCGCCTGAGCTCGGTCCCCATGCGCGAGCGAGTCCTCCCCCTTTTGGAAGAGCGTGCTGACGCGGCACAGAATCGGATAGCGGTCGATTGTGGCACTCGCTGCAAGGCAAACCGTGGTCAACGCGATCATCAATGGACCTCGCTGAAGTCCACGACCCGCTCCATCTGGATATTGGTCGTTTTTCCATAATAACCATCGCACTGCGGCGCCAGCGAATAAGCCGAACGTACGCGCCCAGTTGTCGGTTCCCGGTACAACCCACCCAAAGCAAGCGTTATCGCGACCGTCAGGACGTGCGGTCTCCCAAACAAAACGCTTGACAAGGGAATGCTATCATGGAATGATACATAGCTAGGAAGAGTATAAAGTAAGGAGCAGTATCTTGTCGAAGAGCACAGGTGAGCACAGTGATGGGTGGGAGGCTCAGATCCGTAAGGGATGCCTCGAGCTGGCGATCCTTTCGAGCCTCTGGAAAAACAGGCTGTACGGCCTGGAAATCCTTCGCACGCTGGAAGGCAGTTCCGGCCTGGGTCTGGCGGAAGGCACTCTCTACCTGATCCTGAACCGCCTCAAGGCTGAAAAGTTGGTGGACTCGGAGTGGGTGGACGCAAGATCTGGTCACCCTCGCAAATATTACTGGTTGACCGAGAGCGGCAAGGAACGACTCGCCCGCATGGCGCGATTCTGGGTTCAGTTCTCTGCCAATCTCAACGCGCTGCTTGAGCCCGTGCTGGGCCGCAAGGAGGTTGCCAATGTCCGCCGATAATGCTGGGGAGAGCGTCAAGCAGTACCTTGGACGGCTTCGGAAAGCCCTCGGCGATGTGCCGTCGACTGAGAGAGACGAGATTATGGCATAATAGGAGGCGGCCAGCGGAGAAACTATGGCAAGCTTGAGACCGCAAGGGAAGAAGGGGGCCGGTTCGCTGTGGCGATTGGGGCTGATCTGGATCTTCCTCATAGCGGTGGCCGTTCAACTTGTCTCGAAGCCGGGGCGAGCGCAGGCGCCAGCCGGCGATCGTGCGCGAATCGCCGGCGAAGCTCAGGAGGCGCTGCGAAAAGGCGACTATGCGAACGCCATCAAGAGCCTTGAGACGCTGGTGAAGCTCGAGCCGGGAATTGCGGAGATTCACGCCAACCTGGCTACGGCTTGCTACGCCGTGGGACGATTTGACGACGCCGCACACGAAGCGCTCGAGGCCCTTAAGTTGAAACCGTCCTTGACCAATGCGCACTTCTTTCTCGGGCTGAGCTTGGCGGAGAGCAACCGCTGCCAGCAAGCGTTGCCTTACCTGGAGGAAGATTACGGGCGCACGCCGGATTCCCAACTGAAGCGAGCCCTTGGGACTGACGCAGTGCGCTGCGCCATGAGTTTGAACCAATCGGATAGAGCCATTGACTTCATTCGTGCGCTTAACCATGACTTTCCGGACGATCCCGATTTGCTCTACCTCAGCAGCCACGTCTATTCCGACCTCTCCACTCGAGCCGCGCAGCGCCTCCTCATGACAGCCCCGGAGTCTTACCAGGCGCACCAGTTCAATGCGGAGGTTCTGGAGCTTGAGGGTAAACTCAGCGAGGCTGCCGACGAGTATCGCAAGGTCTTGTCACTCCGACCGAACCTTGTCGGCATTCACTACCAGTTGGGAAACTTGTTCTTGGCCGGAGAGCGCGGACCTCACACTCTCGACGAGGCGCGAGCGGAGTTTCAAGAGGAGTTGAAAATTGATCCCCGCAACGCGGCAGCCGAGTACGAACTGGGAGAGATGGCCCGCCAAGCGCGCGAGTGGACCGACGCCATTGAACACTTCGGGCGCGCTGCGAGCCTGGACCCTCAATTTGCAGATGCACTCATCGGCCTGGGCAAGTCGCTGGCTTCGGCCGGGCGGGCTCAGGAGGCCATCCGGCCACTGGAGCAGGCGGTGACGCTTGCGCCAGCAAATCCAAACGCCCATTACCAGTTGTCGTTTGCTTTCCGCCGGCTGGGCCGTGACCAGGAAGCGGCGAAGGAACTCGCGGCATACCGTGAAACCCACGACAAGTTTGCCAAGACGATGCAAAACATCCGCACGGGTATTCTCGGGAATATCGCCCAGCCCCAGACCGACACCCCGCCCGATTAAGAGCGAGCGAGAATGCGCGTCACACGCAGGAAGTTTCTCCAATCCACCGGCGCCGCGAGCATGGTGCTGTGCGGCGCAGCACGACTGGGCGCGCAAGGGATGGCGTCGCGTGGCGTCAGACCGGGGCCGCGCCCAAAGTTTTCAGGCAAGCCTTGGCTGGTCGCGTTCACGGACGTCGCTCCGCGAGCCGGACTTACCGCTGCCACCGTTTACGGCGAGGAATATGTGAAGCGATACATTGTGGAAGCGAATGGTCCGGGGATTGCATTTTTCGACTACGACCACGACGGCTGGCTAGATGTCTTTGTGCCGACCGGTACCCGTCTCGAAGGGTTTCCTCCGGGCCAGGAGCCGACCAACCACCTCTACCACAACAACCGCGACGGCACGTTCACGGACGTCACAACCAAAGCCGGACTCAGGCATACGGGCTGGTGTTACGGAATCTGTGTGGGCGACTACGACAACGACGGGCGCGATGACCTGTTCTTGACCTATTATGGCCAGAATGTCCTCTACCACAACAATGGCGACGGCACCTTCACGGATGTCACCGAGAAGGCCGGACTCCTCGAATCGCCCCCGCGTTACGGAACAGGCTGCACTTTCGTGGACTACGATCGCGATGGGCGCCTGGACCTATTCATCAGTCGCTACATCGATCTGGATCTGGCGAGGACCCCGGTTGGGGGCTCGAGTCGCTACTGCAAATATCGGGGGGTGCCGGTCAATTGTGGCCCGATGGGACTCCAGCAAGAGACTTGCGCGCTCTACCATAACAATGGCGACGGGACTTTTACCGATGTCAGCGCGAAGGCAGGCATCCTCAGGGCCGGAACTCGCTATGGACTCACGGCGGTGGCGTTTGACTACAATAATGATGGCTGGCCGGACTTGTTCGTGGCCTGCGACTCGAGTCCAAACCTGCTCTTTCGCAACAACCACGACGGGACATTCAGCGAGGTGGGCATGGAGTCTGGATGCGCCGTGAATGACGACGGTCAGGAGCAGGCCAATATGGGAGTGGGGGTCGGCGACTATGACGGGGACGGCTACTTGGACCTGTTTCTTCCCCACTTCAGCGACGACACGCCGATCCTTTACCGCAATGTGAAGGGCGAGTTCTTTGACGACCTCACCAATGCTGCGGGTCTCGCTGTGAACACCCAATATGTATGTTGGGGCGTGGGTTTTGCGGATTTCGATAACGACGGTTGGCTCGACATCTTCCATGTCACGGGCACGGTGTATCCCGAGGTCGAAAAGGTCTACCCGGACTACAAGTTCAAGACGCCTCGCGTGGTATATCGAAACCTGGGCAACGGCTCTTTTGAAGAGGTGTCGGAGCTGTGCGGCACAGCCGTCCTGGAGCCGCACTCCAGCCGCGGCTGCGCTTTCGGTGACTTCAACAACGACGGCAATGTCGATGTGCTGGTTTTGAACATGAGCGAGCCGCCATCCCTCCTCCGCAATGACAATCGCAGCGGCCACCACTGGCTGAACGTCAAGCTGGTGGGCACACGATCGAACCGTTCCGCCATTGGCGCTCGCGTGGCAGTCACGACGGGCGCGCATCGCCAGGTTCGGGAAGTTCTGAGCGCCTCGAGCTATATTTCGCAGAACGACCTTCGGCAACACTTTGGTCTTGGAACAGCGCGGAAAGTCGATCAGCTTGAAGTGCGCTGGCCCAGCGGCCTTGTGGAGCGCGCGAGCGGTGTCGACGCCGACCAGTTCATCGTGATTGAGGAAGGGAAAACTAAAGGCTAAAGGAAAGGTTAAAGGGTAAAGGCTGAAGGTTGAAGATTAAATGCTAAAGGCTAAAAGTTAAGGGCTGAAGGTTAAAGGTTAAAGGGTGAATCGAGCACAAGATCCTTTTCATCCTTTGTCCTTTACCCTTCACCCTTTATCCTTAATCCTCACGGCTTGGCCGCCTCAGGCTGGCTCAGAACCCCCGACGCTTTCATTTGCTCCATGATACTTTTCACCCTGGCGGCGAAGCGGCCATGCGGCTCGGCTTTCAAATACTCCTCCATTTGCGAATAGGCTTTGTCGTAGGCTTTCTCCTTCAGGTAGAGGTCCGCCAATTTGACGCGGAAATCCGGTGCAGGGATTGGGTTGAGCTCACGCACTCTCTGATATTCGGTTTGTGCTTTTGAATACTGTCCCAGACCGTAGTAGGCAACGCCAAGCTGGTAGTAAAACTGCCAGGAACCGGGCGAGCGGCGCACGCCCTCCTGCAAGATTCGTTCGCTATCCGCAAAGCGTTCTTGGCTGTTGAGCATCTGCCCGAGTACGATATAGGAGTCGATGTAATCGGGATCGCACTCGCGGGCCTTCTTTAGCGCCGTTTCGGCGCCTGCGAAATCGTGACCCGCTTCCAGAATCGTCCCCAAATCGGTCTGCGCCCGCGCGTAACACGGAAATTCTTTCACCGCGTTTTCGAGGTGCACTTTGGCTCCCTCGAGGTTCTTCGCGGCAAGCTCGCGTGCGGCTTGCTCGTACTCCCTCTTGGCATTCTTCGGAGCAAGGTTATCCGAACGCGCTGGGGCGCTGACAAGGCTCTCTTTTACCTTCCGCGCTGGTCTTAGGGTAATGTTCCGAATAAATAGGTTTGCCCCATAAACAAAGTCTATAGACTCCTGGTAGGGCTCAAATCCATCTGCGGTCACAATCAGGCGACAGTTCACTTCCGGAAGGTACTCGAAATGGAAGGCGCCTTCGGAATTGGCCGGCTGCTCAGCTATGAGTTTACCTTCATCCGTTTCGATTCGGACCTTGACGCCTGAGCGCAGGGTCACCCCGGCGTCGCCTCGCACTCTGCCTTCGAGGCTCACGGTGTGCTGGCCGAGCGCCACCTCGACCTGAAGCCCGCCGAGTACAAAGCCACCCAGCAGGCACGTGGAAAACAGCCCCAAGCCCCGCCACAAGCGTGGCCAGGAAGAAGAGATGCGGAGGGACGCCAGCATAACGGGGACACCTCTGCCCAGGCCCAACCGCGGAATTCTATCGGAAACCGGCAGCCTCGGCGGCGAAATTTGCTGAGACATACGTTGGCGCATCCCCGATGCCGATCATCGGACGTCAAAATCGGACCGCTGCGACGTGGCTCCCCCGTGCACCAGATCCTTCACACTCACCTGAAATGTGTAGTGCCCGGCGGGCAAGTCCGTCAGCTCGAATTGCTTCAGCACTCTGATCGACCTCTGCGAGGCGCTGACTGCAAGGTCCTCAACGGGGAACACCTTGGCGGCTCTCGCGGACGATTCGATGCTGTAAGCCAGCCGCAAGTGAGGCACAGACGTTTCGGGAACAGCGGAATCGAGCAAGATTCCGAAATACGCCGTGAGTTTGTCTGAAGGTGAGAAACGGGGCGGCGAGAGCAGGAGCTGAAAGTTTTCGCCACGCAGCGGGTCCGACGGGTCGGCCGCGCCCTTGGCCGGCTCGATGGAATTCGAGAGCAGTACGCTGGTCACACCAGGAACCAAGGGCCGAGGCGCAGCGATGCCCAGCTTGCGATCGCCGATCGCCACTGTGCCGTCTGGGAGCTGGACGATCGCCTGTACCTCCAGCGGTTCGAAACGCGGCACCGCGAGCCGTGCGTCGATCTCCAGATTCTTCTTTTCGAACTCGCGCTGCTGTTGGTCATCGAGGCGAAGGGTGAGAAATCGCTGATGAACCGCAACGGGGTGTCCGTCCGCGTCGCGAGCCACCAGCAACAACGTGACCCCCGCTCGGGAAGTCCGGCCATCTCTTTCGAACTTTACTGACTTGCCGGGCAGCAACACTTGCACGGGCACCGAAAGTTTGCCATCGGCGGCGAGCAGCAGAGCGGCATTCAGGTCGGGCGAAAACGCCGATCTCAACGAACCAGACTCCAGCGCGCCCAAGAGCTGTGCGGCGGCAGGCGTCATCATCAGCTCCTGGCCGGGCGGTATGGCCCAATAGCCGCGCCGGTACCGCACCGAGTATCCGGAGGTGAGAACATCAACCTTGATCTTGTGAAACGATCCATCATAGCGGGTGTCCGAAGGCTGGTAGACCAGCGTGTAGAACTCGCGCAGGTCGCTGTCCGCGAGTTCCAGGCCGTGCAGCAGATCGTTTTGATTCTTGATGTAAAGGCCGCCCGTCGCTTGGGCCACTTGACCCAGGTCGTCGTGCAGCATGTCCGGCCCGCCGACCCGCCGCAAGCGGTCGAACTGGCTGAAGCCATACCAGAACCCGGCGCCTTGCTGAGAAGCGTCGTAGACGTGGCGAGTACCCGCCGGGTCATCGGGAGTGCTGCTCGCCGCCTCGAAGCCTGCCGTGAGCCCTCCGGCCTCTACGATGTAAAAAGCGACGTTGGCGCGGTTAGCCATGTCGATCACCGCCGCCATTTCCGTCCTGGCTTCCGGCGAATGGATGAAACCTTCGGAAAAAACCACCACGTTCTTGCGCCCGGGCAGATCGCGGTAGGCCTGGGCGATGGCGCGCAGCACCATGCAAATGGTTCGGGCCTGAAAGATGCTCTGCGTCCAGAGATAGGCGCGCAGCGAAGCGAGCTCCTGGTCAGCAAACTGCGCCTCTCCGTGGTCCCCCAAGCTGCTCTCATGGCCCGCGCCCGGGCCGGCCTGGGTGCCGAATCCATAAGCCTGTGATTCGAGGTCGCGAATTTCTTGCTCTGTTTCGATCCGCGCATTGGCAGACATCGGACCGGACGAGGCTCGATGTCCCGCGCGCCTGATTGCCTCGACGGCGCGTTGCTTGTCTTGAGTGAAGGGAGCGTCCAGATGCAGGCTGCTGTCAACGCTGTAGACGGCCACGAAATCTTCCTTCGCGACAGTCTTCTGCAGATATTGAACCGCGGCCTCGCGGGCTTTTCCGATGCTACCTGCCTGTAGTCCACCCAGGTCAAGCACCAGGGTAATGAAACGTACGCTTGACAGGTCGATAGCCTGGCGCTGCGGCTTGGGAGCGGGCGCTTCCGCGGGTTGATTGGCCCCGCCTGGGCCAGCGGCGGCCGCAAGGGGCGGATGCAGAACCGCTCCGCTGGGGGGTACAAAGGTCACAATCTTCTGCGGAACACCGTTATCGAAAACCGCAAAGTCGGAGGCGGCAAGACCGCCCACGTGCCGGCCCTTCTTGTCCGTCACGATAACGTCCACGACCACCGACGCAGCCTGAACCTTGATGGTGACTGACTGGCCAGCTTTCTCCGAGGCAGACTGCGCAGTGGAAGCGGGCAAGGCGCCAGTCTCTCTTTGCTGCCCTAACGGCACGCCGGTAATGGCGAGCCCCATAAGGAAAGCTGTGATGCCGAGTGCCCCGCGCTTCCCACAGCGCGGCGATAACCGTCCGAAGATCGCCTTCACATTTGTCACTTGCTGCCTTTCGCGCACATTGTTTAACAGGCTCAAAATGACAGGTCGCCAGGCTTTTTCATCAGCCCGTTAGGGCAGCGGCGCCTCGGGCGGGGGCAACTTGCCCGAAATGCGTGCCTCCTGTTTTTCGCGGGCCTCGGTCTGAAGTCTTCCAGCCTCGGCCATCTCCCTTTGCGCGTCAGATTTCCGATTCGCTTTCAGGTATGCCTGGCCGAGCTGATAGTGGAGGTTAGCACTGTCCGGCTGCAGCTCGACCGCACGTTCCAAGTATGGGATCGCCTCTTCGGGTTTCGACTGGCGAACGTACGCCTTCCCGATTCCTGCCAGGGAAAGCGGCATCTTGGGGTTCAAAGACAGTGCCTCGCGAAAGAGCGGGAGGGCACGGTCAGAGTCGCCCTTGTCAAGCCACAGGGTCCCACGATTCTCGTAGCTCCAGGGCTCGCGCGGACTAATGGCGATTTCCTTATCGAATTCGGCCGCGGCTTCATCCAGCATTCCGAGTCTCTGAAAGAGCACGCCGAGGTTGAAGTGCACGTAGGGGAGCTTGGGATCGCCGGCGGCGGCTTGGTCCAGCTCCTCGCGAGCTTTTGAGTTGTCGTAGAGGTCCAGGTAAGCCTTGCCTAGCAACAAGTGCAGGTGGGGCGTGTCGCCGCCGGCGCGAACGAGCTGCGCGAACGTCCTGCTTGAATCCTCGACACGCTTCAGCTTTCCATAGCAGATGCCCAGGATGTAGAGAAAATCCAGGTCGTCCTGTTCCTGCGGCAGGATCGGTTCCAGCGCCTCCACAGCGGGCTCGTACTCGTCCAGGAGGAAGTGACACATGCCCTTGAGGTGGTGCGCCTGGGTGTTTCCGGGATCGGCGGCAAGCACGCGCGCAAAATGGGGGATCGCTTGCGCAAAGTCTTGCTTCCGGTAGTACACCAATCCCAAGTTCAGATCGATGCCCACCATTTGCGGATCGAGCTTCTTAGCGGTCTGAAAGGTCCGAATGGCATCGTCGAACCTCACGGTCCGCATGTAGACCACGCCCAGGTTCACGTAGGCCGCCGCGGAGCCGGGGTCGAGTTGGAGGACCTTGCGGAAGCCGCGCTCCGCCGCGGGGTAGTCCCCGGATGCGAGTGCGCGCTGAGCCTGCTCGAAGACCCCCCTAGGATCATCGGGGGGCTTTACTTGGTGTTGGGTCTGCGCTCGCGCGGCGACCCCCAGAAGAAAAACAACAACACCGCCCAACGCCATTCCGGCGGCAGCCATGATTCGTGGTTTGGATCGACTGGGGCACACACTGCACCACCGCAAATGATAACACCGTGGGAGGGCATTGTATACAGCGCGGCCCTTTAGAGCCCAGGAGTTTCGAATCCGTAAGCTGGTAGTGCTTCAGGCTTAACTGGTTTTGGTACGCGACGAGCTGTGAACTGGTCGCGAGGGACCTTCATTGCCCGATTCGGTGGCGAACAAAATTCTGCAGCCTGAGCTGGTCCTTTCCCTCCTCGATCTCGTAGAACTTATCGGCAGGGACATTTGGAAACACTTGGCGAAGGCCGCTCGGCCAGACGACTTCGACCTGTTCCGCCCGGGCGCTTCCGCCCAGCCCGAAGTGCAATCGCAGGTCGCTCTGAGAGAGGTAGCTCCCTCCCCCCATCACCTCACCGATTTGCGTCATCCCTCCGGCCCGCAATTTCACCCGGGCGCCCATGGCATCGCGGTTGCTTCGGGTCCCGATGAGCTTCAGGGTCAGAAAATGATTACCGGGGGCTCCCCCATTATGCAGGAGTAGGGGAGGCTCGCCGTCGTTCCCCACCACCACGTCAATATTCCCATCGTTGTCGAAGTCAGCGAAGGCGACTCCACGCCCAGTGTGGGGTTTGCTGAAGCCGCTGCCGGAGAGTTTGCTGACCTCGGTAAATCGACCGTTGCCGTCGTTATGAAACAACGAATTGATCTGCTTGTACCAGATTTCGCTTGAAATCAGCTCAATCTCCGGATAGACGCTCCCGTTGGCGATGAAGAGGTCGAGCCAGCCATCGTTGTCGTAGTCGAGAAAGCCGCCGCCAAAGCTCAGAACTGACTTCGTAGGTTGCGCGATTCCCGCCTCGGAACTCACTTCATCAAAGAAGCCCTTCCCGTTGTTGTGGAAGAGGTGGTCGCCGACCATCTGGAAGTCCGAGACGTAGAGGTCCATAAAGCCGTCGTGGTCATAGTCGCCCAGCGAGAGGCACATGGCCGCCATCTCGTTTCCCTCACCTGACAGAGCCATGCCACTCATCATCCCCATGCTCTCGAACGTTCCATCATGCTGATTGTGGTACAGGTAAGCCTGGATCCCGTCGTTGGACACAAACAGGTCGGGCCAGCCATCGTTATCGTAGTCGCCGGCAAGAGCCGCAAGGTTGATGCCGTCCGGGTTGTAGACCTTCGCGGCCTTGGTGACGTTGGTGAACGTCCCGTCGCCGTTGTTGTGGTAGAGGTAATCGGCGCTGCCCCCGTAGATGGTCGGCCGGCAACTGCTCAACACGCCCGGGCCGATTTCGCAGTAGCGCTGGCTGGTGGGAAGAAAATTACAGTACCCGCCCACATAGAGGTCCAGCCGCCCGTCGTGGTCGTAGTCGAAGAAGGTCGCTCCGGTGTGAAAAGTGGTCCCGAATTCCGTGGCGCCCACGCCCGCCTTGTCCGTCACGTCGGTGAAGGTGCCGTCACGGTTGTTGTGATAAAGGATGTTTTTTCCGTATTGTGTGACGTACAGGTCGGGGAATCCGTCGTTGTCATAGTCTCCCCAGACGCAGCCCAAGCCGTAGGCGGTGCCGGGGACGCCCGCCTTCTGCGTGACGTCGGTGAACGTCCCGTCACCATTGTTATGGAAGAGGGCGTTGCGGGCGGAGAGCCCGCGATTGTACAGATCGCGTCCGCTGACGATGTAGAAGTCCACGTAGCCGTCGCCATCATAGTCCGCCGCACAGACTCCGGGCCCGGCTTCTTCCAGGATGGTGGAGGTGCCGTTGTTGCCCTTGAAATGGACAAAGTCAATTCCGGACGCTTTGGTCACGTCCGTGAATTGCACCACCGTAGGAGGAGGCGTGGCGCCCGGACGCACGTTGGCAGGAGACGCTTGCCGGAGGAGCGCCACCAAACAAGCCGCAGCCAAGGCGGCTCCGAGCCCGCACGAAAACCCCTTCCAAGACTTCGAGTTGGCCTTTGGCATCTTTTGGCCTCGGCAATACTTCAGCCGGAATTAACTTTTTGGCTCTCGCTGGTGGAAAGTATACCTTCATTTGCGTCCAACGGAACTCAATTTTTTGTTCAATCGACAATTCCAGATGATCGTAGAAAATCTTCGCCGCACGGAAGAAGATGAAGAAGAAGATGAAGACTAGTACAACATGGCCACGCGGGTGTATATTATGCGATACGAGGAAAACTCAAGCGCGTGTCAGCTTACGGATTCCTCGGGCAAGCCGAATCGGAGGCGCGTGCCCCCGCGGTAGGATTATGGAGAGGCTCTATGCGCAAGCGAGCATTTTGGATATCAAAACTGCTGCTATTGGTCTTCCTGTTTGTTCCATGCGCCTTGCAGTCTCAGATTGCGATCCCGCATCCCGAGCAAATGGCGGCAGATCTTCGTAAAGTCGAGAAGCAGACCTGGAACGTTTATGGAAAGATCACGGATTTCAAAGGGGAGCCCCTCCGCGGGGCGTCCGTGCGCGTTGATATCGGTTCCGGCATGCAGTATGTTAAGGAACTTACCACCAATGTCCAGGGTCAATTCAGGACTGCGTACACGCTGGATGCATCCACCAACACAAGCCTCTCGGTGAGTCTTTTGGTCACGCGCGAAGGCTACCTTCGCTCTCACGAATATGTGGATTTCGGTGTGGGCGATAAAACTTGGGAGATCGACATCGCCTTGCAGCCCGACACCCAAGGCGCGGATGAGCTTCCCCTGGGAACGCTCGTCACCATGCTGGGTCCAAAACTGCGGGCGAGCCTGGTAAGTGAGCTCGCGGTTTCTTCCGCCAGAAAGGATTTCGAGCGCGGAGCTTCCGACTTCCTGGATTCGCACGATGCGGCGAAAGCGGTTCCTACTCTTGCCAAGGTGGTCAAGCGCGATCCCGCTTGCGGCCATTGCCGGACCCTGCTGGGACTCGCCTTTCTCGACGCTGGGAGCTGGAATGGCGCTTCGCGTGAATTTGCGGAGGCCTCAAAGCTGGCTTCCTCTAAGGGCAGCAATGCCGACAAGGTCGACTTGTTCCTGATTGCGGCTGAAATGGAGAACTGGAAAGGCGAATACAACAAAGCCGCGGGATTCTTGGTGCAGGCGAAGGACGTCGACCCAAAGAACGCCTTCGTTCTTCAGGAACTTGGACGTACCCTCATCCTCCAGCAGAACTGGGAGGCGGCGGATGTCTATCTTAATAAAGCGCTGGCCGCCGGAGCTTCGAAAGAGGCGCTCTTGCTTCGCACGCAGGCATTGCTTGAGGAAGGTGATCCTGAGGCCGCAGAGGCGGCCATGAAGGAGTACCTGGGTGATGCGAGCCTCAAGACCTTCCCCATGCCTGTTCGAATGGTTGCCACTCAGATCGACGAACGAATGAAACTGCGCACCTACGCGAAGGTTGAGTCGGCGGTGAACGAATCCCTGCCTTCATTGCTGAAGGCCGTGCCCGAACTGAAGGGACTTGAGCCCGCTTCCAGCCAGTCAGACTTAACCGCCATCCTTCAGAATACGGGTGAGAACGTCAAGTCTTTCTTCAACAACTTTCAAAACACAGTTTCTATCGAGCAGATTCGCGAAGAGCGTCTGGCCAAGGATGGAAAGATCAAAGATTCTCTCGAGCAGAAATTCCAGTATCTTCTCCTCACCCGCCCGGAAGCGTGGGGTTTGGGGCTGCACGAGTTTCGCACGGACTTCAAAGGAAATGAAACCGCCCCTGCTGGCCTCAATTCCGGCCTCATGCTCACTTCGGGATTCGCCTCCGCGTCTTTGCTCTTTCACCCGACGTATCAATCCGGAGCCACTTTCCGCTACCTGGGGCGGCAGCCCATGAAGGGCAAGGAGTGTTACGTGGTGGCATTCGCGCAAAAGCCGGAAAAGGCCCAGATGTTCGAGCGATTTAACACGAAAGACAGCTCGGTGCTTCTGCTGTTCCAGGGATTGGCCTGGATTGACGCCGGAAGTTACAAGATCATCCGGCTGCGGACTGACTTGCTGAAGCCGCAAACCGCGATTCGTTTGCAGCGGCAGACCACCGAGATCACCTACCTCCCGGTGCAGTTCAAGCAGCTCGGCGCCGTTGCCTGGCTCCCCAGCGAGGTCGGGGTGACGCTCCAGTGGGCGGGGAAGACATTCCGGAACATACACAGCTACTCTGACTTCAAGCTCTTCAATACTGACATTAAGGAGAGGGTGCGACCGCTGGCCGTTCCCGCGCCAGGGCCGCCGGACAACCGGCAGTGATGGCTTCTCAGGTTCATGGTCGCGTGCAATCCAACCGGCAGTCCTGTCACTCCCCGGGCTGGCTAATACTAAAAATTGGATAATTTAATACAATCTGTGGTATTTCGGAGTTTCCGAGAGCCGACGGTATTGGGGCCTCGACCGCTTTCTCAAGTTATTTCAACACGTTAGACCCATTAGGTGACCCCCTCAAAAAGCCATTACTTTGGCAGCCCGTTTGCAACACTTATCACGGCCATATAGGAATCCTTGTCTGGCCACTAATGACTTCTAAAACGGGAGGTAACGTTCGTTGGGGCTCGTCACTAATTTCTCGACATTATTAATCTACATCGTCGAGGAAAGCCAATGACGCCCCGACGGAGAGGAATGCATATGAAAAGGATTATTCTAGTTTTTGCTTCTGTCTTCTTTGCGTTATCGATCACCGCGTGGTGCCAGCAGCAGGAGTCGGCCGCCATCGTGGGCACGGTCACGGACTCCAGCGGCGCGGTGATTCCAAACGCTAAGGTTACGGTATCGAACATTGATAAAGGCATCACTCGAGAACTAACCAGCAACTCGGCTGGCGCCTATTCGGCGCCGTCGATACCCATTGGCAACTACACGGTGACGGCGGAGGCTCCGGGCTTCCAGAAGCTCACTCGCTCCGGTATCACGCTACAGGTCGGCCAAGCTCAACGCGTCGACATGCAGCTTACCGTCGGGCAGGTTACCCAGGAAGTGAGCGTGGTCGGCAACCTGGTCCAGGTTCAAACGGAGAACGCGACCATTTCGGGCGTAGTCAGCGGCAAACAGATACAGGACCTGGAACTGAATGGTCGCAACTTCGTGACGCTGGCGTTATTGGTCCCTGGCGCCGTCCCGGACAACGGCCTGAATACTATGGTCGTCGGCGTAGCCGGCAACAACAGCATCTCGTTCAACGGCAACCGCACGCAGTACACCAACTGGGAGGTCGATGGCGGCAACAACACGGATGAGGGATCGGCAGGCACCTTCAACACTTATCCCAATCTCGACAGCATCGCCGAGTTCCGCATTTCGACTTCCAATTACGGCGCCGATATGGGCAAACACGCCGGCGCCAACATTCAACTCGCCACCAAGTCCGGCACCAAGACGTTCCACGGCGACTTGGCGGAGTACAACCGTAACAGCGCCGTCGCCTCCGCCGACTTCTTCCTTAACCGGAACAACGGCAAGAAGGGTTTTCTGAACCAGAACGAGTACGGCTATACCCTCGGTGGTCCATTCTACATTCCTGGCCACTACAACACTGACAAATCCAAGACCTTCTTTTTCTGGTCGGAAGACTGGCGGAGCATTCTCAATGGACAGACCGTCGGCAATAACGTTCCCACTGCGGCCATGCGCACCGGCGACTTCAGTGAATGCGACCCGGCTCTTCATCCGCCGACACCTACTAATCCGAGTGGAGATCAGGTGATTGCCGACGGCTGCAAATTGCCGAAGCTGAACGGCGTCGCCTATGACACCATCCAGCAAATGCAAGTCGCGGAGGTAGCGGCTGGCCGTAGCCAGGCAGACCTGAACCAGGCCTTCACCAACGGGAAGAATCTGTTGGACGGAATGGTTCCGCTGCAAAACACTGGCGTTGCCGGTCACTGGATCACTGCTTCGCCCTCAGTTACCAAGTGGCGGCAGGAGCAGATCCGCATTGACCAGAACATCGGCGACAAGACGCGTATCTTCGGCCGCTGGACTCAGGACGCCTGGAACACCGTTTCGACCCCGGCGCTGTGGAACTGGGCCAGTTACGACACCATTAAGACCCCCTTCGGCGGGCCCGGCAAGAGCGCGGTAATCGACATCACGCACAGCTTCAAGCCGACCCTGATCAACGAATTCACTGCCGCCTATACGACGGACCATATTGTGCTGACCAACCTGGCGGCAGACTCTGTGGCGGGCTCCATCAACCGTCCCAGCAGTTTTGTGATGAACCACTTCTTCACACCTAATGGTGCAAACCCGTTGCTCCCCTCGCTCGAGCTCTGCGGCGGATTGAACTTCTGCACGAATGAGGATGCTGGGAACCGCCCCTGGTTCAACTCCAACCCCATTATCACCTGGAAAGATAACTTGGCGTGGATACACGGCAACCACACGACCAAGATAGGGTTCTACCTGGAGAATTACCGCAAGAGCGAGCAGTTCGGGACTGACACACAAGGTGAACTCTATTTCGGTGCCCAGGGCCCTGTAACTCTGAATGGGGTACCGTACGAGACCGGTAATGCGATGGCCGATATGTTCCTGGGAGTTATTCCGGGATACCAGGAAGGCAGTCAGGCGGTAAACGGTATCGCGGTGGGCGGCTACCCCAAAGGCCACTGGCAGATGACCGACTTTGAGCCTTACATCCAGGACGACTGGAAGGTAAGCAAGAAGTTGACCATTAACCTCGGGTTGCGCTATTACAGCTACACCCGCATCCACGACGTTTCGCGCCCGACGATTGACAGCGGATTCATGCCCAACGTGTACGATGTGACGAAGGAAGACCCGCTGCTCCGCAACGGCAACATCAACACCGCGGCCGGGCTGAACACTTTCACCGCTCCCGGAAACGGCCTGGTGATTTGCGGAACAGGCGGCATTCACATCGGCTGCCAGCTCAATAACAGTGGTCTGAATTTCGCGCCGCGCTTCGGTTTCGCGTTTGACCCCTGGGGTGACGGCAAGACGGTCATTCGCGGCGGTTACGGCCTTTACTTCGAGTCGGGCAACGGCAACGAAGCCCAAACGGAAGGTGGCGAAGGCAACGCGCCCTCGGCCTGGGCTCCCTCCGGCTCCAACATCCTCGGCTACTCGAGCATCGTACCAGGAGCGTTTGGACCGACAGGTTACACGGCTATTCCTTACAGCCAAGGCTGGCCTTACGTGCAGCAATATAACTTTAACATCCAGCGTCAGTTTGGCTCCAACGACCTGTTGGAAGTAGCCTACGTAGGCGCACTGGGGCGGAAGCTGGCGCGGGCGCGAAACATCAGCGAAATTCCGCTCGGCGTCGGTGTCATGAACGTTCCGGCGCTGGCCAACACCACCGGCACAGACAAGAGCGGTCTCGGCCTCAACCCCTCCTGCGACGCTTCCGGCAACTGCAATGTGCAGGCGCTCCTGATCAATCAGATTGAGCCGAGCTATTTCTTTCAGCCCTACCAAGACTACAACAACATCACCATGAAGCAGAACACGGCGGTTTCCAGCTACAGCGCCCTCCAGGCGAACTTCCGCCACACGGTCGGTCATGGGCTGACCTTGCAGGCGGTGTACACCTGGGCGCACGCCATCGATAACTCCACCAGCACCTACGAGTATAACTTCGGGTCCATCGATGACCAGCAGCTCAGCCGTTGGAAGGCAACCTCGGACCTCAACCGCACGCAAGTGGTGCAACTCAGTTACATCTATGAACTGCCGTTCTTCAAGAACTCGAGCAACAAATTCGCCAAGGGATCGCTGGGCGGCTGGGAAATCAGCGGCATCTCCAGCTTCTTCACCGGCGAGCCAGTCGACTTCAACTGCGGCGTCACCGGTTTCAACAGTGGGATCGGCGCCGGCGCCCGCTGCAACACGGTGGGAGCGGTGAAGATCCAGAAGACCATCGCCAACGAACCCGGGTATGGGCCTACCCTGCGATGGTGGGACCCGAACACCGTCACGCAACCCACGGCCTCTCAACTCCTGGCCAACGGCGAAAGCTGCATGTTCGGCTGCATGGGCCGCAATATGCTGACGGGTCCAGGCCGCAACAACACCGACCTGGCACTGCTCAAGAACTTCACGATGCCTTGGTTCGCCGGTGAACATTCCACCCTTCAGTTCCGGTGGGAATCCTTCAACACCTTCAACCACACCCAGTACCAGTACGCGAACACCGGGTGTAACGGCAATACGCCGTTTGGCGTCAGTTGCGGGACAGCAGCCAACGGCAATGGCAGCAACGGCTTTGTCAATAGCGCCTGGGCGCCTCGCATCGTGCAGTTTGGCTTGAAGCTCATCTTCTAGCCTGATTGCCACTTGGGTAGGGCCGAACGGCGTTCGGCCCGGGCGAGCACCGTTGCCCCCTACAAACAAAACCCTGGTCAGCCGCCCAAGCGGTTGACCAGGGTTTTTCTTTTGTTGGCTCAGCAGCGCGGTTGGCCGGAATTGCCGATTTTCGATTGCCGATTGCCGATTGAAAAGGTGGTGTGACAAGTCCCTCCGCCGTCCACCAGCCGGCCACATCGGGTCAACCGAAATTCCGGAATTGCAGCGCTGTCAATCGGCAATCGAAAATCGGCAATCAGCAATCGGCAATGAAAACTTGGTCTTTGGGTTGCGGCTCAGGGTCGCGCTGTAGCACAAGCAGTCAGCTTCTCCTCACGCCGCGAAGATTTCTCCTCGCGTCGTTAGCGCCTGCGCCCTGCACCATCCGGTGCGGGGCTCCGTGTCCTCCGTGGCCAGAAGAGCCCCAACACAGAGGTCACTGAGGCGCTCCGTGTGCTCTGTGTTAAAGCTTGAGAGGCACGGAGGACGCAGAGAACCCCGTTTTGGTTGCGGCCACCAGCCGCGTTGTAGTACTATCTCCGAGATTCTCCGTGTCTTTCGAAGAATCACTGCGATCGTGGTTTGGCCCCGGATGGCTGGAAGTGCCGATTTTCGATTCACGATTGCCGATTGTCGAATGTTGATTGTCGATTTTCCCGCCGTGGCGGGCTGATGGACATTGGAAGGAGTTATCGCACAACCTTTTCAATCGTCAATCAGCAATCGTCAATCGGCAATCGGCAATCGAGTGAGTGTGGGGTTGCAGTGAAACCACTGGGAAGTCGCATCCTGATCGCCTGCGCTTTGGCCGCAGCGCTGGTTGTGGTGCGTGTGCACCTGGCTGCGCAGCGCGGCCCACGCCCCGCCCTTAGGGGGTTGGCAAAGGCGGCCGCGAATGCGCACCCGGCAAATTCCTATGGCTCCTCCGGACCTGACCAGGCCCAACTAGCCCGGATTACGATCGACTACCCGGAAGAAGGCTCGATTTTCCCCCCTGAGATCACCCCCCCGACATTTATCTGGCACGATGCGGCGCCCACCGCCACGGCGTGGCAGATCGACGTGGTGTTCTCCAATGGCTCGGCCGCAATGCAGTTGAAAGCGCCGGGCGAGCGGATGCACATCGGCGAAATCGACACGCGGTGCATCTCGAACACGAACAAGCTGCCGGAGTTGACACCTCAACAGGCCTCTGCCTGGACCTGGAAACCCGAAGACGCCACCTGGGACGCGATCAAGCAACACTCCCGTGAGCATCCGGCAACGGTGACCATTACGGGATGGGGAGGCGCCGGCGCCGAGGCGGCCGTTTCGCGCGGCAAAGTGGTGTTCCAAACCTCGCAGGACCCCGTGGGGGCGCCCATCTTCTACCGCGATGTGCCGCTCGCGCCCTCCGAACTGATGAAGGGGGTGATCAAACCGCTTGCCCCCAATGGCATCCCGCTGATTGCCTGGCGGCTGCGCAATATCGGCGAGCCCAGCAGCCGCCTGCTTTTTACGGGCCTTCATTCCTGCGCCAACTGCCATTCTTTTTCCCGCGACGGCAAGACTCTGGGGATGGACCTGGACGGCCCCGCCAACGACAAAGGGCTGTACGTGCTGGCCTCCGTCCAACCGCAAATGTCCATCCGCAACGAAGACACTATCTCGTGGGCTTCCTTCAAGGACCCCACGGTGGCGCAACCGCGGATCGGGTTCATGTCACAAGTTTCGCCGGACGGACAGTTCGTAGTGACCATGGTCAAGGGCCCGGAAGGCAACAAGGGCAACTACTACGTGGCCAACTTCAAGCACTATGAGTTCCTCCAGGTGTTCTATCCGACGCGCGGCATCCTGGCTTGGTACAACCGGGCCACGGGGCAAATGCACGCCTTGCCGGGAGCGGACGATCCGCGCTACGTGCATACAAACGCGGTATGGAGCCCCGACAGCCGGTACCTGGTCTACGCTCAGGCGGAAGCAAAGGACCCCTATCCCGAGGGCCGCAAGATGGCCGAGTATGCCAACGACCCGAACGAGACCCAGATCCAATACAACCTTTATCGCATCCCCTTCAACGAGGGCAAAGGGGGCCGGCCGGAAGCGCTCGCCGGCGCCTCCGGGAACGGCATGAGCAATAGCTTCCCCAAGGTCTCGCCGGATGGCCGCTGGATCGTTTTCGTGAAGTGCCACAACGGCTTGTTGATGCGCCCGGATGGCCAGCTTTATATCGTCCCGGCGCAAGGCGGACTGGCGCGCCGCATGCGGTGCAACACGCCGCTCATGAACTCCTGGCACACCTTTTCACCCAACGGGCGCTGGCTGGCCTTTTCCTCCAAGAGCCGGTCACCCTATACGGGGTTATTTCTGACGCACCTGGACGCACAGGGCAATGACAGTCCGGCGATTTACGTGGAAAACTCCACGGCGGCGAATCGCGCCGTGAACATTCCGGAGTTCGTGAACATCCCGCCGGACGGTTTGCTGAAGGTCGACTTGCCGGCCGCCGAGTTCTTCCGCCTCTTCGACCACGCGGCCGAGCTGGCAGCCAAAGGACAGGAGGAGGAGGCCATCGCCGAGTGGAAGAAAGCCTTGCAGCTAAACCCCCAGGATCCTTTTGCCAACAACAACCTCGGCACGCACTTGCTGAAGAGAGGACAACTCGACGAAGCCATCCCGTATTTCCAGAAAGCCGTCCAGGCCAAGCCCGAGTATGCCGATGCCCAGAACAACCTGGGGATTGCCCTCATGCAACTGGGAAAGCTCGAGGAAGCGAGCCTGCATCTCCGAAAAGCTCAAGAGGACGACCGCAGGAACCTGCAAACCTATTACAACCTGGGCGCGGTCCTTTACATGCAGGGGAAAGTCCTAGAGGCTCTGACCCAGTGGCACGCGGGCCTGCACGTTGATCCGGACGATCTGCCTCTGCTCAGCCAGACGGCCTGGGTATTGGCGACCAACCCGGCCGCGTCGGTCCGAAACGGGAGCGAAGCCGTGGAGCTTGCCGAGCGGGCCGTCAAAGCCTCGGGCGGGAAGGATCCCGCCGTGCTTGACACGCTGGCCGCCGCTTACGCTGAGGCGGGCCGGTTCCCCGAGGCGGTCGAAACCGCACGCCGAGCCCTCACCCTCGCCACCGAACCTTTGGCAGACGGCGTAAAGGCTAGGATGGCGCTTTACGAGTCCAAGAGTCCCTTCCACGAAACCCCGTAGCCCTTCCCTTCCCCGGCGTTTTCCGAATAGCGCTTTGTCAAGCGGGGGGCCTTCGGGGTAGTGGGTCAATTTGATGTAGAGGCGGCTTTACGCCGCCATTTGGCGAGATAAACTCGCCGCTACGGCATCAAATTGACCCACTACCGCGTTCGGAGGCGGTCCCCTTGGGCGGCAAAAAGCAAACGGGAGGGCCACGGCCCTCCCGTTCGGCCAGATTCCCACGGTTCCGCGAACCCGTTATTGCGTCACGTTCCAGCCGTCCAGGACGACGACCGGCGCGGCTCCGCCCAGTGATTCCACCGAGTATCTGGCGGCTACGTCGCGCTTTTCACCCGGGAAGAGTGGGAAGTAGTTGTCTTCCCACAAAATCGGAAGGACTTCATCCCCGCCCTGGCCCTTGGTAATCATAAGATGCACCATGAAGGCCAGGTTGGAGGCGGGATTCTCGACCGTCACCTGGGTCACGTCGTTGTCGCCCTGGTGCTCGCTGCGGCTGGTGACGTTGACCTTCACGGGCGGCAACTTTTCAAGCCCCGTCAGGTCGGCGTAAGTCTTGATCGGGGTGACATACCATTGGGATTTGTCCCAGTCGGAAACGTCGGGCTGAGTCGAGAGCCAGTAGAGATTCGAGCTCACCAGCTTGCCCGCCGAATCCTCCAGGGTCAGTTTCAGGAAGTAGGTGTTCGAGAGACCATCGACAGCGGGCAGCGTCAAGACACGAGTGGAGCTGTCAGGTGGCGCGTCGGCGTCGACCGTCTTCGAATACTTCTCCTGAAGCTCGAGGTTGTAGATCTTCGCCGTCGCCTTCAAGCCGTGGTGCGCTTCGTAGAAGGAATTGACCACCGCAACCGACTGGTCATCGTACGAGTACTGAATGTGCAGGGGCTCGCAGGCTTTCTTGGTTCCGAAATACCCGCCCGCCGGCCGCAGGTAGTAGTCGTAGAGATGCCAGATGACCGACGGCCAGGCGTTATTGAGCATCCACTGGATGACCCCGGTCGAGGTGTACTTGTTCCGCGTGTAGGCCTCGAACATGGCGCGCTCCCCTTCGTAGGCCATGGCTTGGGCCTTGCGCTCATAGTCATGCAACGAATTCGCCGTGCCATAGCGGCCGTTGAGAGCCTTCGTAAACACCTGGACGGTCCTAAATTCTCCCCCGCCGGCGTGGAAGTCCCAGTCGTCGTTGATGGGCCAGAGGCTGCCTTCAGGCAAAAACTGTTTCAGGCTCTCGACCGGCGGGATGGCCGGGCCGGGGCTGGTCTCGGTGTTGAACCCGTAAGCGCCCCCACGCTTCGAATCCTGGAGCCAGTAGGACGGCGCCACGTATTCATAGGGCCCCGTCATTTTTACACCGGACGGCCCGCTGACCATCGTGGGCCTCGCGGTTGCCGAGGAGTGATAGGGATTCGGCCAGTGATAGTCCTTGAGAATCTTGATGTACACCTCCTCCACTTTCGGCGGAGGAGGATTGTCGCTGCCGTTCATCCAATCGAACAGACAGGCGTGACTGCGCAGGCGGCGAATCTCGTCTTTGAGCGATTCGGCCGAGACCACGTAGTCCTCGTCATCCCATTTTCCCCAGCGTTCCCAATGGTCGCAACAGCACCAGCCGGCCAGCACCAGGACTCCCTCGCGGTCGCATTCCTCCAGGAAATGCTCGTCTTCGAGTTTCCCCTCCAGACGGATGGCATTCAGATTCATGTCCTTCACGTATCGGATCTCAGCCTCTTGACGAGCTGGATTGGCGCGTAGCAGCATATCGAACGACCACCCGGCGCCGCGCACCAGGATCTTTTTCCCATTGATCATGAAGACGCGATGCTGCGCAGCGTCGAGTTCCGAAGTCGCCTCACGGATACCGAACACCACCTTCTGCTCGTCGGAGATTTTTCCACCCGTATCGAACCGTATCTTCAGCGTGTAAAGCGGCTGACCGCCGAGTGGCGCCGGCCACCAGACACGGGGATTCTCGAATTTCAACTGTTCGAACTTCTCCGGCGAGAACTCCACCTCTTTCGTTTCGCCCGCCGAAAGCGAGACTTCCTGGGAAAACTTCTTTCCTTCGATCTCACCCTTGAGTGTGCCCTTCACCGGCTTCGCCAAGGCGTTGTGCAGTTCGCTGTAAACCGTCAGGTTCGCCGTCTTCAGATCGCTCGAGGCGAAATGCGTCACCACCGCCGGATAGCGGAGGGCTACCGGCGCGCTGCTGGTCACGTACACGCCGCGCCAGATGCCCATGTCCTTATCGGCCGGCAGCGGATTCCAGTCCACGAACGTGATGGCAAGGTCGTTGGGCGTGGGCGGGAAAACTTCCGCAGCCAGCGCGTTTGTTTCGCCGACTTTGACATTTCCCGTGACGTTAAACTCGAAGAGGCGCCAGGACCCCGCCACCTTTTTCGAGTCGGCAATCAGTTTGCCGTTCAGCCACACGTTGGCGCGGAAGTTGATGCCCTCGAAATTGAGCCAGATTTCCTTGCCGCGCAGATTCTTCGACAAGCTGAACTCCGTCCGGTACCACCAGGAAACTCGGAACGGGCTGTCGTCGGGCATCGGGATGTTCGAAAAGTTCTGGCCGATGCGGTAACTGGTACCGGGAATGGACCGCAGGTTCTTGCCGAAGTAAGGCTCGGGGTACACCTTGTTCTCCACCAGCGCCGCAAGCACCGTGGACGGAATCGTGGCGGGATACCAACTGCCGGCGTCGAAGCCTTTGGAGGCGATCTGCTCGCCCGAAGCTTTGGTCTTCGCCGATGATTGAATCCTCCAGCCTTCCTTCAACCACTGTTTCGGAGTGTCGGAATGGGAGGCAGAGAGGAGGTGCGGCGCAAAAGCCAGCACGGTGAAAGCAATCAGAGGAAATCGAAAACTGGAGATCATTGGGTGGCTCCTTCGATGCGGACTCGAGATAAATCCATGGCGACGGAAACAGTCAACTCAGCACGCCATTATACGCCTTTGGGGAGAATCTGATTGACGAATGCATTCGCGGCAACCCCGCAAAGCTACCATATCGCCTACTGCGGGGGCGCCGGGCGTGCGGGCCAGTGGCCGGCGGCGGGGGGCTCCGCTCTCGGTTGCACCCGGGCCAACATTTTTTGGATGGAGCGCGCCAGGTCGGCCGGAGAGAAAATCTCGTACACGGTGCCATCCAGCCGCTTGGTCAGACTGGCTAACGTGTCGGGGAGCTGACTGACCCGGAAATAGCCGGGAAAATATTCGAAATAGCAGAAATGCGGATTGGGAGTCTCGCGCCCCTTGAGCATCCCGCGCGGAATTTTCGTGAAGTAATGGGTGCGCGGCCCGAGAATGATGACGGCGTCCGACGGGTCCGTAGCAATCAACTCCTGGTTGGCATATTCCAATAACATATCCAGCCAGCCCCGGCGCTGTTGCAGCACTCGATAAGAGACCGTTCCAAGTTCCAGATTCCGCAGGGAATCGGCAAGGTTGATGAACCCTGCGTCATCGAACGCGTCCTGGCGAAACAATTCTCGCTGCTGGTCAAGATTGAAGGCTCTCAAGCGCACCGATGCGCAGGGAATCTGCTTCAGCAGGGAGGAAAGCGACCCGAGGAGAAATGCGCGGTCCCACGCGCGCAACGCCGGATTACGGGTGTCCAGGGGAGCGGCGTCCAGCAAAATGGTGAGTCGCAACCCCCTCCCGCTGGCATCCATTTTAATGGGCCACGGCCGAACCCCCATGGGAATGACCGTGCCGGGAGGGACGGAGACCAACGCAGCACCCTGGCCGTGGCTGCGAGCCACATGCGCCCTCCAGCGTCTCCGTGAGGTCCGGCCCGTGCTCTGGTCCGCCACCAGAACTTCGACTTGATACTGCCCCTCCCCGACGGCAAATCCCCCGCTCATCTCCACAGGCTGTTTCAGTTGGTTGGCTTTGGTTGGGGTATTTGCTTCGGGCAGCAAATAGCGTTCGCCGAGTATTGTTGACTTGCCGCCTTCCGGGGTGACTCGCGCAACTACATCGACCTTGCTTGCGCGCCCTTCAAATCTGGACAGTGGGCAACTGACGAGGTAGCCCACATCAAGGCGGAATGCGAAGTCGAGGGTGGGCCTCCTTGGCTGGATGGAACAATGAAGGAGGTCAGGGGAGCGGTCGCTGTCGAGGAAATGCCCCATCCTCTCGCTGTCCGCAGCGCTTAAGGGCTTTTGCCCTTTCACCTGCGGCACAGCCAGCGCCCAGACCGACAAGCTGACAAGCAGGAGACGCCTTTTGAGAAGCACGGGACCCATAGAATACCCCATGCGCTTGAGCACCAACTTCACTAGCCATCAGCCTGGCCGGATTATACCAAATAGCGTTTGATTTTCAGCTCCCGCTTGCTGGTCCCCCTCCCCGCCTCTTACCAGTGTAACTCCACCCTCCGTAAAGCGCTGTTCGCAAGCCGAATTGTAGCAGTCGCTTTCATCTTTCGCCACCGGCGATGACCATGTGTCCCTTTAGCATGTCCCTTTAGCACTAATGCACGCCCCTCTCCCCCTTGGGGGAGAGGGTGGACCGCCGCCGGCGTTTTCTTCAGCCGGGGCGGGCCGGGTGAGGGGGTCGTTGGCCAATGCCCATTCAGGGTCGATCGTAAAGAATTGAGCGGGACGCGACACAAGTTCGCTGCAACCGGTTGAGACCTTTTTCATTTGGGTGTGGCTCGACGCTTCTTAGCCGCGCGATTTACAAGCTTCTTCGGCCTGCTCTTCGCGCCCATCGCCTTCGGTCGTGCGTGTCGCGGCTGATAGATGCCGAGCTTCCCGCCGCCCGGCAGCGTAACATGCGTGAGCAACCCCCAGACCTGGTTCTGCACCGGGCCGCAAGGAATGCTACGTTTCTTCATTTCCCCGATGAGTGCTTCCACGTCGTCACACATCAGGTAGAACTCGTGTACGTCATTCTTGCTGGACGGATGCAGCGCAACTTCCGCCGGCGGCAATGCGAAGATCAGCCATCCGCCGCCGAGATCGATGTTCGGCAGCTTGAGCACGTCCCGCAGGAAAGCGCGGTCCAGTTCCGGACTCTTGCTGTAGATGATCGAATGCGCGCCGATAATCATGGCAATCCACCCTTTCTGCACGCGACAAGGCCCCAGCCAAGGCTACCGGCTGTGACTCGGCCTCTTCCTAGTGTCGTGTAACACTCAATTCTTTACAATCGAGGCTGGATGGGCGCTGATCAAGAACCCTCTCACTCGGCCCCGTCCCGCCCTGCGGGAGGATTACCCTCTCCGCCAAGGGGAAGAGGGGATTGAGTTAGAATTGAATCTCCCCCCTCCGCCAAGGGGGAGAGGGGATTGCGTTAAAATTGAATCTCCCCTCTCCCCCTTGGGGGAGAGGGGACAGGGGGTGAGGGGGTTCAAGCGAATCGACAATTAAGTGTGACATGACACTAGGGAGAAGCCCCGCCGTGTGTATCCCCCCCTCGCGGCGGGGAGCTGTCCTCAGGCTGGAAGCCTTCCGAGAACTGTTGGCCCCTGCCCGGGTGTGACCATCCATGGGACGGGCGACCCGAGAAGGCAAGTGGATGCCACGAGCCTGAAGAAGTGGCATTTGAAGCATCCGACTGACTTGCATTTGGCCGAACATCTTGCTTCTCCTCATTTCGTCGGCGTGAATTCGTAAAGTGAGCGGGCGACCGCTCCCCCTATGCCGATCGTTTGCCATCCTGCCTGCCAGCGAAAAGCCTGTAGTGTCGATTTCCTGCCACCAGCAAGGGGCTTCGTATGACAGGTGTCAGGCTTTTTCCTGCGTCTCGTCAACATGTCGGTCAAAGTGTGCCATAAGTCAAAAACTAAGGTATCAACTAAAAAAAGTATTGACAAGCCTATTGACTGCGTGTTCAATAGTCGTGTTCAGGTACAACTGATTCGCCATTAGAACTGATTTGAGTTACGAATAGAGAAGCCCTGCGCCTATTTCACGAGGGCGAGACCCTGGTTCATTCGCCAGCGGTGGGGCGCAACAGCTTTTTCTGACATCAATTCAAAGGAGGGTTTATGGGTCTCAGTTTAAAGGTTTACGACAACAGTGATCATACGTGCCTTATCTGGCTTCCGACCGACCTAAAGCCGATTCCCCAATGCCGGGGTTTCGCTGTCCGCCGCTCACTCAACGGCGCCGCGTCGACTTTCCTTCAGAACTACGTTGGTTTTGCGGATGGCCAGCAACCGCCGGCCGCGGGTGAACAATGGAAATGGCCCATTCAGCGGTATCTCTGGTGGGACTATACGGTGAACGTCGGCGACTCTGTCCAATATGACGTTGTCCCCGTGGTCGGCCCGAACGCCCAAAGCTTGAGTCTGGCACCCGATCTGGCTAGCCCGCAATCTCCCGTGTTGAATATCACCGGGCAAGCCGGCAAGAGCATCTCGGCGTATTTCAATCGCGGCATCATCGCCAGCCAATGGGTGACCAAGGAGCTGGCCGCTGAGGAAAAGAACCAGCAGGTGAACCGGACGGCGCTCTTAAGCGTAGTGCGGAAACCCAATGATCCGCTGCGCAACGGGCTCTCGGGTCTTCTGAGGCCGCAGATACTCAAAATGATGCAGGACGTGAAAGCTCAGGGCGGAAAGGCCTTCGCGGCTCTCTACGAATTGAATGATCCGGAGCTGCTGGACGCGATGCGCGCGATCGGAACCGACTTCAATCTGATCCTGGGCAACGGAGCCTTCAAGCCGCCCGACAATGACGAAAACGAGCAGATCCGCGCGCAACTAAAGCAAGAGAAGAAAATCCACGTGTTTGACCGGCTCGTATCGTCAGGACACTTCGCGCACAATAAGATTCTGGTCTGCTGTGACCAGAACGGAAAGGCCCAACAAGTGCTGAGCGGCAGCACTAACTGGACCTCCTCGGGCCTCTGCACGCAGGCGAACAACGGTTTGATCATCAACGACCCCCAGGTGGCAGACGCGTACCTCCAACAGTGGGAGCGGCTCCAACAGGCGGGCAACGGTTTTCCGCCGGAACTGGTGAAGGCCAACTCGACCCCGAAGACATTCACCGTGGATGGTTCACAGCTCTCTGTGTGGTTCACGCCTACCGATGCCTTGGAAGACATGCAGCAAGCGCGCCGCCTGATTAACCAGGCTCAGCAAGGGATTCTGTTCCTCTTCTTCAACCCCGGGCCGTTCCAGGATGACCCCGGCCGTTGGACGCTCCTGCAGAGCATTCTCTATCGTCATCAGCCGGAATCGAACCCCTATTTCAACTCCGCCCTGTATATCCGCGGCGTCGTCAACCAGGAGGTTCAGGGAGTTACCGAAGACAGTTTGCCGGCGGATCAGAAAACTCCGAATCAGGTCGCCAAAATCCGCAAGGGTGCTCACTTGAACCCGAAGCTGGATCCCGCGAACCCTGTCCATCCCGTGACGCTGATTACAGGAGGAATGAAACCTCCACAGAGGTTGGACGAGGACGTGCAGGTTCCCGCCAACATCAAGGCGAAATTTCACAATTGGGTGCCTGAGTTGCTTGGCGCCAGCCAGGTGATGATTCACAGCAAATGCGTGGTGATCGACCCGTTCGGAGAACATCCGGTGGTGATCACGGGCTCGCATAACCTGGGTCCGAAGGCGAGCGGCAAGAATGACGACAACATGGTGATTATCGAAGGCAATGCGGCATTGGCCCAAGCCTACGCCGTGAACATCATCTCCATCTTCCAGCAATACCGTTTCCGCCATTACGTCACGCAACACATCACCGCTCCGGACGCGTGGCACGGTCTCGAAGATAATGACACGTGGCAGCAGGGCCATCTGACAGGCGATGCCGAGGCGGAATTGCAGTTCTGGCTTGGAGGGGCGCCTACGTCGGCCGGTGGCGCCACACCAACTCCACAAAAGTCAGTGTCAGCCACGGCAACCGCTTCGGCCACTCCGGCTGCGGCTACGCCTGCCAAGGTTGCAACGGCCGCTTATGGCCCTGGTCGTCCTCAGACCGTCCGTCACAAGACACATACTGAGAATGAACACAAGGCCTCCAAGAAGGCCCGTCCTCAGAGCCTCCACGAAGGAAAGGGGAAGAAGAAATAATCAAAGCCGCCAGCCGCGGACCTTCAACACAGGTCCGCGCTACGCTTGCTCCAACAGCTTGGCAACGGCTTCGTTCACTGTTTCCAGTTTGCTGTGCTGGTGTGATTTGGGATGGAGATCCACTCGACCCGCCGGTCATTCCCGCGAAAGCCCCAGTCATTCCCGCGAAAGCGGGAATCCACTCCGACGATTCCAAAGCTTTGCGGAGTAGATTCCCGCTTTCGCGGGAATGACTAGGTCTCGCAAAAGGCACCAATACCCAGTTTGCCCAATTGAAATATCCGAGTGATTTGCATTTGGCCGAACATCTTGGCTCTCCTCGTCCGCGTGAATTTGGAGAGTGAGTGAGCGACCGCCCCCCTTTGCCGATCGTTTGTCATCCTGCCTGCCAGCGATAAACCTGTAGCGGCGATTCCCTGTCGCCAGCAAGGCACTCCGTATGCCCGATGTCAGGTTGTTTCCTGCGTCTCGTCACAGTATTTGTCCAATCGTGCCATAAGTCAAAAAGTAAGATATTAACTGAAAAAAAGTATTGACAAGTCTATTGACTGCATGTTCAATAGTCGCGTTCAGGTACAACTTGTTCGCCATTAGAACTGATTCGAGTAACGAATAGAGAAGCCCTGCGCCTATTTCACAAGGGCAAGACCCCCGGTTAATTTCACGAAAGACAAATGTTCCAGCCAAGGCCATCTAGCCGGCTGGGGAAGATAAAGCGCGACATCTACGCGCAGCCGAAATTGACTCGGCAGGACCGGTTCGAGCCGTCCGCAGTCCGCTGGAATGGAGACTAAGAATGTCGTTGCTCCAGGCTGACCTGGCGCCCGTGACCGGATGAGCAACCGATTTCTCGGATATCACGGACACGCCTCAGCGTGGCCAGGACTTTATCCTGGATGACATCCAGATGAAGGTGGCTTAAAGGGATGTTTTCAGGTGTATGCGGGTGTGACAAGTCAACATCGGCCAGCCTCCAGGCCCGAGTTCGCTGGTTGGCGGGTTACGAGTTTGTAGGCCCTTTCCTAGCGGAGGTTTTGCCTAGCTTTTGAAGATCGTTAGCTACTTCGCAAGCCGCTAGAGGCAAGCGATGGTAGAGATTGGGAGGTAAAGAAACTGCCTATGCGGGAACTTGGAACAACATTCGGATGGACTCGGAGGGGTCGTTGGAGGGGTTGGCTCGGTCTAACTGCGGCCGGACTTCTGTTCACCTTGTCATTCCCATCTTGGGCCGGCGCTCGAAAGCATAAGTCACCAAGTGATCCTAAAGGGACAGTCAACGGCACTGACAATGGAATCGCCGTAGGTAGTCCCAAAATTTACGATAATCGCTCGCTCCAGATTATGCTTGATGCGTTCAGCGCGAGCTTGCAGAACACGCAATTCATCAATCAGGCTACCCTTGCGAACGCTCTCAACCTTCTTCAGGGTTCGGAAACCTTGGACGTCTCGAACTCCTTGTCGGTGAACGCGTCGTTTCTGCCCAAGACTACACCATCGTCGCCGAGCGCCGGCAGTTCACCATCGGGATCGGGCCCGGGTTCCAGTACGAGTCCGAGCTCTGCTTCCGGCCAGGGTTCCCCAGCTTCCACCATTCTTACGCCGCCCTCCCAATTCGGTGAGAATGCGAGCGATCTGCTTGCCGATCAAGTCAACCTGACATACCAGATTTTTAACCTTCGCATGTTGCTCGAGCGCTCTATCACCGACCGATTGATCGGCAAGAACACGCGGCTCCAGGCCGTGGTCGGATTTAACGTCACTCTGGACCCCCCAAAAGAAGCGGAGGACAGTGCAGCAATCGTGGAGGTGACGATTACAGCCGAGAAGGAATCGGAGCCGCCGGTGTCTCTAGCGGTGTCTCTAGTCGCCGTCATGCCGCAGGAAAAAACCTACAACTCCGCCGCTTTGAACTCGCATTCAAATGCTTTTGGAGGATCGGCCGTGGCGCGCATGATTACCGTGAGCGGCAGCCGATTTCGCCGGACACAACATTTTTATCTTTTCCGCGATAATGACACGATGGCATTTGAACGAATGACGGGAGCCCACAGTAATCCACCTCCCGGCAACGAACTGACCTTCGGCTGGCAGTTCCGCCCCGTGTTGGGGCGACGCTCAGTGTCGCCGGGCACTCGGCAGATGTTCGCAATCATCGCTCTGCCGAAAAGTGACAAACCAGGGGTTGAATGCATCCAAAAACTGAAGGTCACGGTCAAAACCTATTGGAAGCACTTCGACCACGGGACTTTGACCACTTCTTATCATGAGCGCTGGGCCCACTACATCTCTCCCGAAAGGCTCGCCAACGTGCCCTTGGGGCTGCCTGGACCATGGGACCGCACATACCCCTCTATAGAGGTCCCCACTACCGCAATGGTCCAGGACAATCTATCTCCAGAAATCGACGAGGTCCACTGGGAGCCAGTGGGTTCAAAGTCTGCACTTATCTCGGTCAAAGGGAATAACTTCTTCACCGGGACACAAGTGATGATGGGTGATAAAGCCTATGCCAGTACCGCCGACGGTCTGATCCTCAAGTCGAATCAGGCATTCGATCTCTTGACCAGCCTTGAGGCATTGGCGAACGGTCCCGGAGCAATTGTTGGCCGGTATGGTCTTGCCGTACCTCTCGTTTGGGGTGTAAAGGACAAACACCCAATGGACGGGGGAATTCAGATAGAGTCCCTAACCCTTGGTCCCGCGGAATCGGGGAACCATAGCTTAAGCATCCACTTGCAGCGGTTTCATTGCCAAGCGCTCGGTCTCAATGATCTCCCGAAAGACAAAACCTCCCAACAAACGATAACACCTATTGTTACGTTCAACGGCAACGTGGTTCCTTTGCCCTACATATTTTCGGAGGGTGAAGTGAGCTTCGGATGCGGTAAAGGACTTCGTGAGGTCGTTCTCGAAAGCGCCGTGGCAGATAGCTTCTTGGCGAGCGGCAACGGAATCGCGAAGGTTTCTTGGCCGTTCTTACCAGAGCGATGGACCGCCGTCAAAAGAGTATATGATCCGGCCTCGGATTATCACGTGGCGCGCATTGGCACAGACAAGATATTCATTTCTGTGACGACGCCTTGGGGCTTTGGGCCCGGTTATGACTGGAATCCCAGTTTTTATCTCACTGACGAGGACAAGTGTTGGAAGTTGTTCGCAGGCGGAGACCACCTCATATGTTTGACCACAGGTACCTGCAAGGAGAAGGTTCAGGAGGTGACACCAATCTCCGATTATGCTGTGGCGGTGAAAATTCCAGAAGGCGCTGACAAGGTGGTGCTCGTCGCTCCCATTGGCACCGCTTTCCCTCTTGACGTACCCAAAGCCGCCTCAGGCGATTCCACCGGATCCAAGACGATAGCGCTGAACTGCTACGACGCCGTCTGGGTGGATGTTGCGGTCAAGGATGCCAGCAAAGTTGATCTTAAATCAGTTGAGGCAAATGGCCTGAAGCTCAAGGCTCGAATGCCGTTTTCCGACAAGCCGGGCAAGCCAAACGAGCCAAGCACCAAGATCCAGGTCGAAGTCACGAGGGACCTAACCGCAAAACCTGGAAGCATAGACGTCACCATGCTGGATACGGACGGTAAGCTGTTGCCTGGAGGTCGGCTCCAAATCTCTTGCCCCGATTTCAATGTTGATGGAGGGAAGCAATGAATGAAGGAAACAGAATTCCTGAAGGGTTACTGGACGAGGTCAAAGCCGTCTTCAAAAACCACAATTACCCCGGCACCGTGATTGGCAGACGTTCACAGCTTGCGGATCCGGGAGCCAACAACTGTCCGCCCGGTACGACTCCCCACGACGTGACGTATCAACTCCCAGACGGCACCTGGGTTACCAAAACCGTGTGCCTCCCAACGTGAAGGCGGCATCTTGCGTGGAGCTGTCGGGTTAGCGGCTGGCAGGAGCTAGTTGTATCCAAGACGAGGCAGTCCGGTTTTTCGCGGCAAGATGGAATTCAAGTTCGAAGAGGAGGACCATAATGAGCGAAGACGCCAAGAAACCGGCGGCAAGAATTCAACCACACATCGAACGGATCATAAAGGGAATTCACAAAACACTTCAAGCCAAGGGGATCCATGATGTGAAAGTCCATTCGATCCAATTCAAGGGGGCACTCAACGCTGACCAAGAGGCGGTGCCAGTCGCGGGCTGCGTGCAACTTCCAGACGGCACATGGGTTTGCAGTTAACAGAAGCAAGCGTAGCGCAGACCTGTTTTGGAGGTCCGCGGCATTTCGCACATGCCAGCGGGTAGCCACGGTCAGTGCCTTTGTGGCGGTGGGCCTTTTGCCGACGCACGACCCACGGTTAATTGCAGTACGAATTGGCCGTGGCTACCCGCTCGAATATTACATCAAGAAATCCAGGAGATGAAGTTGTCGTATCCGCGATCCGCCACCCAGTCATAAACTGGCAGCCAGTGTGAAAGTGAAAGATGCTTCCCCTTGTTTGCCTCGGGCTGCTGATTAACTGTAAAAGAGTCGAGGTCAGAATAGTAGACCCATTTGCCGTCTTTCCATTCTGTCGGAGTGGCTCGGGTACCATCAGCGCTGATCTCCACGCCGAGGTTGGCAAAAGGATTGGGACCAAGCGTCTTGCACATCTGATCTTTCCCATTGATGCTGTTAATGTGAACACCGAGAACGCGGTTTCCACGCTCGATGCTTTTCATGATTTCATACCGAACCCACCGCCTCGCCCAAGTATCGGAGCCGATGAGCACTGCGGTCACGGAGGTGTTTTGCAATTCCGCGTTAATTAGCCGCTTCAACGCCAACGGACTTGTCTTTTTCGCCTCCTCCCAGATGGAATGGTCGTAGTAGCCGGCGGATTCGACGCCTCCCAAGAAGTTATGCTTGCGCACAACGTTTGCGCGGAAGTCGATCACGTCCTGATAGTGAAATGCGAAGTAAACACGCTTTGCCATATCTATGCCTTCTGCAGATGATCAATCATTTTCTGGACAAGAGCCACAAGCTCGTTCGGGGTCTTCGATGCATCGCCCAGTTGTTCAAAATCCTGGCGGAATGTGGCCGTCGCCTTCGGATAGAATCTTTCGATGTCCTTTTTCATCTCGCCCCACAGCGCCGCCGCCATAAATCCGGTTGCGCCCAGGGGCAGAGGATGGACGCCGGCCTTTATGCAGAGATCAAATTCCTCCCTCATGGCGTTGGAGAGAACGATATTTCCATTAGCGTCCCGCTTGTTGCCGAAGACAAAGACCGCGATGCCAGCGTAGTCGATCATCGCCTTCCGGTACTCTGTCCACTGCTCGGCAAGGCTCGCCGCGCTGGTTGCCACTTGCGGGAACGGACGCATTACAAGGTCCTCGTCGGAAATTGTTTTCCCGGCGTCGTTCAGATAGTCCAGCGCGCCGTTTATAACAGCCCCTCCTACTCCAACGCCAAATCCTGTGATCATCCGGTTCTTCTTCGACGCGATTTGATGGCTGAGCTTGTGCAAGAATCTTTCAGCCTCTGCGCGCTGCCAACTTCCATAGTCCTCGGCGGCGCCGGAAATGAAGATCGATGAACGTTTATAGTTGGCGGCAACCCTCTGAAGAAGTTCCGTTATATCCGAGTATTCATCAACGAGAACGGTATAGACGCTAAAGCGCTTTAGGTCCCGGACGAAGTATTCCTGTTTTAGCTGGCGGTATTTGAAGTCGTCGTCGGTTTCGCCGCTCTTCTTCGAGACTTTCCGCTGGATGCAGTAGTGGTGGCGCTGGTGCTGTTCATATTGAACGCGGACGCGGCTGAGGATGTAATCGATGTTTGGATCGGTGAAGCTGAAGCCCAGGAAGAGAAATGTCTTCTCAACGAGATCGCCGCGGAGGGCTGACACAAAAGCGCCCATCTTGAATGGATAAGCTTCGTAGTCGTCCTTACTGATGATGGCATCCGCTGGGTTATCAATGTCGCCGTGCATCTTGTAAACGACCACGTCGCGGTCTGGCCGCGTCACAGAGAGCTGCTTCAAGGCATATTTCACGTCCGGAACCTTTTTGGCCTCTTCCAATGCCTTCTCGATCAACTTGTCGTAGTTAGTCGTCCAGTACGTATAGATGGGAAGGCGCGCCAAAATCTGATGGTTCCGGGTTGGCGTTTTGGTCGGCGCGAAGTGATTGAATATGGCTTGGGTGAGCCGCGTTTTGCTGCCACCAGCCTGATTACAATGATATTGTGCCACGGTAATTAAGTCATGCTCCTTTTCAGGATCGAGCCCGAGGTCCTGAATGAGTTCTCTAAGCAGATCAGTCCAGTCAACGTAGCCCGAAGCCACTGACAGGCCAGCGCCGGCAAATACGGCTGCGTTGTTGTTATGTAATTCACGTGTGTATTCACGAATGAAAATAGCGGCAGATATGGCTTCGGCACTCATCTCGTTGCCTCCGGTTGTGGGGTTTTGCCCCATGCATTACGCCACGTTAGCCATTCGGGTGGGCCTTTTTGTACGCCGTCTCCACCCAGTCGCCGAATTTGCTGCAGTCCCAATAGTAGCAGGGAGCTCCGGCTGCGATCAGCCGCTGTGGAGGTGAGCCCTGAATATCCGTCTTCCCGTTCTGGTCTTTAATGCCGCTAATATAGATTCCTAGCAGTCCATTGCCACGCGCGATGCTTTGAGAGATCTCGTAATTGACGAACTTCCGTTGAGCTGTCTCTGCTCCAATTAAGACGACAGTGACGCTCGTCCCCACTAGGCCCTTATCGACCAGTTTCGTTACTTCGGCGTCGCCCTTCTTTTTGGCCTCTTCCCACAAGGAGGCGTCATAAAAGCCGCCAGCCGCTGAGCCATCGACAATGCCGCTATTGCGCACCACGTTTGTTCGCCAAATGTCACGTTCGTAATGAAAACTAAAAAACACTTTGCGAGCCATATTGCCCTCCACTGTTAGCAGGTAGCCACGGTCAGCGTTTTTCTGACCGTAGGCTTTTCCCCTAGGTTTGCGAACCCACGGTCAATTCCATTTGGGAATTGACCGTGGCTACCACTGGGTGATTCTCCCTACAAAACTGCCTGAAAGCGTTTATTCGGTTGTTGCCGCGGGCCGGGGACACGGCCCGCGGCCGCGAGATTCTCATACGAACCCACAATAGCTTCAATTCATCCTTGCCTTACATTTGCTTTATTTCACGCTTGCCTCACAGAAGCTCCAATTCATCGGTGACTTACAGCAGCTTCATTGCATCCGGGTCCCAACGAACCGCCTGGCCGCGGTCGTAGCTGACGTTGCTGAGCAGGGCGGTGCCGGCGGCGCGGAAGCCGAAGACGGGGTCTTCCACCACCGGTTGGCGGGTGCGAATGGCGTCGATCCAGTTCTTCACGTGATCGTAGTGGTCGCTGTAACCCTTGGGAGCGACGTATTTTTCTTCGCCCAGCAGGGGTGCCCCGGTGGGATGCGTGATCGGATATTTCTCGCGATATATTTCCAACATCTGCTTCTGAATGGCTAGCGAAAACGGGTTGACGCGAACACCCGGCTCCTGCTCTCGCGGCACACGGGTGATGGTGACTCCGTCGCCACCGATAATCATCGAGCCTTCCGAACCGGTAAAGACGAACCCTTCACTTTCGGAGCCGCCATCGACGAAATTCGTGCGCACGCTGAGGTTGAAGCCCTGCGCGTAGTCATAAAGCGCCATCATCACATCCGGCACATCCCGGCCGTCTTTCCAAAAGCGCAGCCCGCCCGTGGCCAAGGCGCGCGTAGGACCGTGCGTATCCGTGATGAGGTGTACGCCACTGAACAAGTGGACAAACAAATCGCCCGCCACTCCACTTCCGTAGGCCTTCCACTTGCGCCACTGGAAGAAGTGTTCGCCGTTGAACGGAATTTTCGGCGCCGTGCCGAGCCAGCGCGGCCAATCGCAGGTGGTGGGCGAGGCATCGTAGGGAACCGTATATTGCCACGCGCCTTGCGCCGAATTGCGGTCGTACCAGACGGTCACCATGTTGAGCGTGCCGATGGCTCCCGCGGCAAGCAGTTCTTTCGCCTTCTTGTAAATGATCGAACTCACCCCCTGGCTGCCCACCTGCATAATCCGGTTCGTCTTGCGCCAGGCCTCAATGATTTTTGGCCCATCGGAGTAGAGGTGGATCATGGGCTTTTCGCAATAAACGTCTTTGCCCGCGTTCATGGCATCCACCGACGCCTGCATGTGCCAATGATCAGGAGTGCCGATGATGACCGCATCGATGTCCTTGCGCGCCAGGATCTCGTTGTAGTCGCGCGTGGTTAAGATGTCCTTCCCCCACAATTCCTTGGTATGTTCCAGACACCCGTCGTAACAGTCTGCCGCCGCCACCACCTTGACGCCCGGAACTTGCGCTGCCGTCTTCGTATCACCCTGGCCTTGCCCACCCGCTCCAATCAGTGCGATTTGAATATGGTCGTTGGCGGCGATGGGCTTTGCCGGCTCCGCCTCCTGCGCCGCCATTAAATGCATCTTCGTCGACCCGACAAAATAGGTTCCCGCAATGCTTCCTGCCTTAAGAAAATCCCTGCGATCCATGCTGGCCAATATATCCTCCTCTGTTAAGAAAGTTGACCTCTCGGCTCTCCCCTGCCCTCTTCTGCGCCACCGACGGCCGGCGCCACAAGTTCAGTGGCCGCCCGCAGCTTCGGGGTATCGGTCTCCCTCATGCGGCCCGCGTCGCCGTACTTGAAACCGCCGCCCATTCTACCACATCGCCGATGGTTTGCTTCTTGGTCGTGGCAACACGGCGTGCCGCCCTCGGCTCGAGGTCTTGACCACCTCAATCTCAGCCTCTGATGCAAGGAGATGAGCCATTTTCAGGACCGCATCACCGCGCAGCAGTTGACATCAGAACGTACTCCATGGCATCATATTTCCATGCGCACTACACTGTCGCTGGAGGATGATGCGGGCGAGGCGATTCGGGCATATGCCAAGAGTCGCCAGCTCTCGCTGGGCAAGGCTGCATCCGAGCTCGTGCGCCGCGGGGCTCGCTATCAAGTCGGAACCCGGAAGGTGAATGGACTGCCCGTCTTGGACGCGTCGGACGACTTTCCAGTAATCACGAGCGCGCGGGTGCGGGAACTTTGCGACGAAGAATGAATCGCCATCTGCCGGATGTCAACGTCCTGCTCGCTCTGCTTTGGCCCCGCCACCAAAGCCATGCTGCCGCTCATGCCTAGTTCGCGAAGTCTGGCCAGCACGCCTGGGCCACCAATCCGCTGACGCAACTTGGCGTGTTGCGTCTGCTCACCAATCCCGCCGTAACCCAAGGCGCCGTCAGCGCGCCGACCGCCCTGGCGGTCTTGAGCGAAGCCACCAGCCACGCAGGACATGAATTCTGGCCTTTGGATCGCGAGATACCCGCCGGCCTGAAGCCCCTGGCCGCGAGAGTCAGGGGACATCAGCAATGGACGGACGCTCTGCTCCTCTGGCAGGCGATGGAACGGGACGGCGTTTTGGTTACCTTCGACTCCGGCGTGAAGGAACTGGCGGCTGGAGAGTTGAGGGGCCACCTCTCGATCCTGAAGAGCCGTTGATGGCTCTCCCCAGAAAAGTCCAAAGCGAGATTCTTCGCTCCGCTGCGCTCTCCAGAAACTCGACGCATTACTCGTTTCCATTGAGCAGCTTGGGCCGAGCCTGTCTGATCCGTGCTCGCCCCGCAACTGACCCCTCACCCGGCCCGCGACGGCTGGTGAAAGCGCCGTCGCGGTCCACCCTCTCCCCGAGGGAGAGGGCAAACCCACTTCGCGATGCGCTCCGTTTCTGACATCACGGCTAGCGGTCTTCGGCTATACACGCTCAGAATGACAGCATGGCAGACGAGTGCATCAATGTCAGGCTGAGCAGCGCAATCGAGCCGTTGAATACACTTGATGACGCGGCCCTTCTCGCCGAGGGTCAGTTCCGAGAGCGCCTCGGAAGCGGACTCCGTGTCTCTTGACAGGAGGCGAAAGATAGGCTAGGATAGTAGCAGGAGTCAGGAGTCAGGAGTCAGGATTTGGCAGATGGAAGAGCGGGGCAGGTGATGAGGGCAATTATGAATTGTGAATCAGTAGTGTCCAATTACAAGTCGAACAGTTGCAATTGGATACAAGGATCGTCCTCTGGCAACTGGTCTTTGGAGTTGAGAAACACCTGTAAAATCGGGCTTTTTTCGAAAATCGTGACGCTCAAAATTTGGAGAATTTTGTACAGACTCAAATCCAGTCCGAGTTGCTTCTTCAGGATGGCCACCAGTACGTATACGGAGAGTGCCACCCACACTTGGGTCTTGACGGCGTTCTCCGAGGTG
>JBEKUR010000010.1:0-68229 GCA_049514855.1 Terriglobia bacterium | reverse complement strand
AGGGCTGCGAGGCGTCGAACGTAGCGCCGGCGATCTCCTGCTGGCGGCGGTGTTGCCAGTCTTCGACCGCCTGCAAGGCGCGCCGCTTCAGGCCTTCTTCCGCCCGCTCCAGCCTGTCGCGGCGGCAGTAGAGCCAGGCAAGGTCCTCGACCTGCTTCTCCCAGAGCGCGTCGCCGGGACCGAAGGCGCTCATGAGTTCCTGGGTGAGGGTTTGGAGTCGTTCCGGGTCTTCGCCCAGCGCCTGCATTGCTTGGTAGCGATTTTCGTCGCTGACGCGTCCGCCGTGCTTCAAGGCATTGAGCTTGGAGTTCTGCTTGGCGGCGGCGCTGCGCGGTCCGGTGGAATGCTGGGCATTGTTGCGCGCGGCGGCGAGCAACGCGGGCGTAAGTTGGGGTGATTTGCGTAAGGACATGGTTCCTCCTGGGTCGGGGTGTTGGGATAGCGGGGAAAGGACTTCCCCGCGGCTTGGACTTTTCACATTAGTAGGCTACCACAGGAGGGAGGCGTTGTCAAGAGACAATATGTTCACAGGTGTAGCCCAGGAACTCCTCAATTGACTCATTGGATCATTGATCGATTGCTATGCCTTCTCGCTGAGAAGTGCCGCAATGTTCCGAGAACCGTGAAGGATGCGGATGATTTGCAGAGGATCGGTCTTGGGGTCGTACACGATGATGTAATTCGGATAGGGTTGGACTGCCCAGAAACGAAGCGGATGTCTGGTCAAATCCTCTCGGGCGTGCCCGCGCAAAGGACCTTCGGCGAGCAGATCGCAAGCCTTGTAAATGGCTTCCTCGACTCGATTGGCTGCCTCGAGGTTGTCGCGGGCGATGTAACTCCAGATTTCAAAGAGGTCGCCAGCGGCTTGCGGCGTGAATTGATAGCGGCTCATGCCTGAAGCTGTTCAGCCGCCCAGGCACGTTTCTTCTCTTCCATTTGGGCGCGGACTTGGTCACTGTCGATCAGCTCTCCACGTCGGGCGGCGGCGTAGCCCTCTTCGATCTTGGCGCGGTTCTCGGCGAGCCATGCGTCTCGTTCGTGGAGCAATTCCAGCGCCTGCTTGATCACTTCCTCGGAGCTCTGGTAGGCGCCCGAACGCAACGCCTCGGCAATGAGCTGGTCGTGTTCCGGCTGCAAAATAATGGTCATAGCAAATCGTCCTTCTGCCTCCTATACTTTCACCGTACTCCTGCTCATGGCTCCGGTCAAGCCTCATCCCGAGCATGGAGCTTTTCATCCGGCGAGCGCTGGCAGGCGTGAAAAGCCACGGACCCCACACAGCAGAAGTCCGCGCTACGCTTGCTTGGGGAGATCGCAGACGCCAAAAACCCCCGTCTGCGCCGGCCCGCCTTCTAGTGCCTTTGAACTCCCGGCTCGTTCACAACTAAATTGTTGATATGAGCATAATCTGACGCCAGGAATCGATTCCAGTGTTTCTCGATTTCGGCCCTCCGGTCGTCATCGGCCAACCGGTCATACGCATCAGGTGAAATGAATTCGTGGTTATAGATCCCATTCCACATTGGGGTTAGCGACCTCGCAGTATGCAGGGGCGGCCCGTGCCTTCGAGCCATCTGGAAGAGCGCTTCGCGCACCTGGCCATCACCGGGCCCAATCATCAGCTTCAGTCTGAGCGAGTCCTTCTTGTTTTGAAACTCAAAAAGTAAAATACGATTCGTCGACGTCCAGCGCTGTGACACCTTTAAATTGAGGTCGTCCCAATGCTTCGGGACAAAACGAATCGATGCCTTGTTACAATCGTCGAGAACGAGTGTCTCTTTCTGCTGCTTCACAAGGTCTTCTAGGATTTGCCGAATTTCTGCTTGCAGGTCCGGCCGGTGTTCAACAATCAAATCAATTGCCCGCATATGCTTCCGGTATATCTTCTGGCATAATTTCACAATATCCGACTCTTCCACGATGTGCCTCCGCAGGATTTCTATGTAATGGGTCATGAGCGTCCGCACGTCCGGTTCTAGAGCGGACTCCCGATTCTTAGCCAGCTTGCTGATGAGAGATGCAACTTTTCCGTAGTCAAGAGGAATAAAAAAACTCCCGGACGGCGTTGAACCATCAGGAGTTAAATAGAGCCCCATCACATTCCAGTCCGGAAAGTTCTGACTCAGAGTTTGTTGATACCGCAGAAGTTGCTTGGAATGTTCGCCCGTGTCAATCTTGTTCTCGATTGCGACCGCCAGTTTGTTTTTCTCATCCCGCAGTAGAATGTCTATATTTTGCCACTCCCTCAAGACCTGCATCGCCTCAAGGTCCCATACGTCGAGGTCGATGGCATTTATGGGCGGTGAGTCACTAGATGCGAGGGGAATAGCCTTCTGGAGCAGTAGCTTCGCAAAGACGCCTCCAAGGCCGTGGCTTTCCTGGGGGTTCAACAGGTAAGCCAGAAAGTCTGAATGACGCAACTCTCGACGGGTTGCGCCTATTGCTTCAAATATGTTGAACTTGCCAACAAGAGCTTCGAGATTTTCCAGATCGGCATTGTCCACGACAAAAGCTTCTAATGCCTTGAAGTCAGGGTCGACCATAATTTCAATGCTCCACTCGTAGACGCTAATTAAACGGTCAAATTCGAACTAAGGACTTGACCGGGGTTCTCAATTTGGCCTCCTAAACGTGCGTAGTGTATATCCACCTGCCTTGGTTGCGACCAGATTTTTCGCATGGCATCCCTTCGGCAGCCCATGACAAGGTTGCTCAACCTCTTCCGGGGTGCCAACCGGCAGCGGCTCATCCAGGGAGTTCCTTTGGGAGATCGCAGGCGCTAAAAAGCGACAGTTCGCGCCAGCCCGCGTCATCAACAAACTTCTGATCGACGCCGCTAGAGGGCGGGCAAGGATTTGACAAGCTTAACGGTTTCCAGGCTCACGCGAATGACTTGGCCCACGAGGCGCACGATGTATTCGCGGTCGTCGGGGCGGTTGGGGTCGGAGCGGATGCCGCTGTGCTTGTCTTCCGTCACCTGGTATTGGTCAATCACCCATTCGAGGGCGCTGCGATTGCCCAGGCGGTATTCAAAGGTTTCCGGCGGGATGCCGCCAAGCGTCAAGGAATCGTTCACCTTGAGCGAGCGGTGGTCTTTCGCCAGGCGCATCTTGTCTTCGACGCGATAGGAGAGCGGGATTGTAGCGCCGACCTTCAGGTCGGCATTCCGTAGCGGCGGCTTTACGCCGCCATGGCGAGGTAAACTCGCCGCTACGGAAGAGGCATGGCGGCGTAAAGCCGCCGCTACAGAAGAACCCGTCTCAATGAATTTGAGCGGATAAGGTTCCACCGATTCGTATTCAATGTGCAGCCGGGCGAGTTCATTCCCGGCTTTCGAGAATCCCCAGAAATCCTTCGCGAGGGGAATGCGTGGCAGTTCGCGCTTCAGGTTCTCGGCGTATTTCGCGCGGTACTCGGGATGGTGCAGAACGCCGTAGACGTAATAGAAGATATCCCACTTGGTGATTTTCTTGTCGTTGCAAAGCTTGCGAAAATACTCCAAGGCCCAGTCGGTGATATTTTCGTGACGATTCGTCCCTTCTTCGTCGTATGTGTAGAAGGGGAAGCACTGCGACCCACCTTGTGGCAGCACATCTACCAAGCAACGGGAGGCAAGGCCAAAGAACGGCCAGTCAGTGCCCACCTTCACCCAGACTGTGATGTTTTCCTTCTCGGTGACGGGCGTAGGAAAGATGCTGGGGTTGACGTACACTTCCTCATTGAGAATTCTGTCGAAAAAGAGCCACCGCCGGCAGAAGGGCCTGTATAGGGCCGTCCGAATCTTCTTCTCGCCGAAAGCCGCGTAGTTGCCCCGCTGGAGGTCAAGTTTGAGGTCCCGGCTCCACTTGATCTTGTCGTACCGGACAAAGTCATCAATGGGTGTGTCGCTGCCACAGCGCTTGTAGCGATCCACCTCACTGTTGTAATCCTCGATGAATCGCTTGACCCGAGCAGCTAAGCCATCTTTGTCGAAGTTGTAGGCAACCTCGTCGCGGTTCGTTTTTACCCCGCCAGAAAAGACCTTGAATATTGTCTGAGGGTTTGCAGAACCGCCTGATTTGGCGGCCTTGGTGCCCAGCGGCAGAAAGGTGACCTCCCAGGCGCTCTTGATAATGGCCCATCCGTCCGTCTCACTTAGGAACAGGCCGTGCCACTCCACAGCGCCAACGGTTGCACGCTCCTGAAGGAATGTCAACTTCTGTTCCTTGCGCCAGTCCTCCGGCACCCGGTAGTACGACATCGAGGCCGGCCTTTGAACGCCCTTACGTACGGCAACGGTTATGCCTACGCCCACCTGAATACCGAATACGTTGTGTGTTGTGCCGCTCAGCTTCGGGTTTTGCCGAACGTTTCCATGCAAGTCCAGCATGTATAGGCGAGTAAAATCAGCCAATAAGTGCTTCCGCATTCCGTCAAACGCAAGCTGGCCCATAAAGCTATTGTTGGACACGAAAGCCACGATGCCGTCCCGGCCCTGTAAGCGATCCGTGGCCCAGCGGAAGAATTTGACATACGGGTCTGAGAGCGCGTTTTTGTTGCTTGCGTTGGAAGCCTTCGCATAGGTTTCCGATACTCGCCGGTCAATCACGTCATATCTTCGGTTCTTATTGTTGTCATTCTCGTTGATCTGGCCCACATTGTACGGCGGGTTCCCAATCACCACCGTTATAGGCGTGCGGCGCTGGCGCTCCACGCGCTCTGCGTTCTTCTCCGTCATGTACATGTGAAGCTGTTCACGTTCTGCTAAGTCAAGGGTATCGACGAAGCACAGCCCCTCGAATGGCTCATAGGTGCCGGTTAGTTCGTAGTAGGCGTGTTCGATATTGAGCGAGGCAATGTAATACGGCAGCAGCATCACTTCGTTGGCGAAAAGTTGCTCGCGGTACACGCGGGGCAAGTCGCGGCCGGGGATGCGGCGCAGCAGGTTTACCACAAAATTTCCGGTCCCTGTACATGGGTCGATAGTGTAAACATCGGCGCTCGAGAGTGGCTTTCCAAACTCCTTTTGCAACACCTCGGCCACGCTCGCGCACATGAAGTTCACGATCTCCTGCGGCGTGTAGACGATGCCATGCGTGTCGGCCAGCTTCACCGAATAGCCCTGGAAGAAGCGCTCGTACACGGTGTTCAGGAAGTGCTGCTTCTCGCTGAAATCGGGCAGCAAGCGCGCGGCGCCTTCGATGGCGCGGTAGAAACGGTCCAGGCTCTTCAAATACTCAGTGCGGTCAAAGCTATGGCTCACCAGGGCGTCGATGACGCGCTCCACTTCCGCCGCGATGGCATTGCGTTTGACGAATTCCGGGTTATTGAAGACGGTGCGGAACAGGCGTTCGGTGAGCAGGTGCTGCACCAGCATCTCATCCACGGCCTCGACACGGATATTGGGATTGAGCGCGGTGCGGCAAAGCTCAAGGAACTTCTCGAAGGCGGCCTGGAATCGCACGTTGTCCCTGTGCGCCTGCTGGATTTTCTCAACCAAGCCGCGCGCGAGATCGGGCACGCGCTCCTTGAATTCGTCAACCGCCTCCTCAAAGCCTTCAATATCCGGCTCGATGTAGGTGAAGAATTGGTTGAGAAGGGCGGCCAACTCCTTGGGGTTGCCGAGACTGTACGGCCCGTTGATCTCCTGCTTGTTCTGAAACAGGACGCCGGTTTGGGTGTCCTCAAAGATGATGTTGGAGAAGGGGTAGCCGCGCGCGATCTTCTTTTTGATTTCGGTGTCGAGATCGTCCTGGGTGTCTTTGGCCTCCCAATAGCCACGCGGCAGGCTGTTGCGGTCGCGCAGGGTGCCGTCAGGACGGATGAGCGCGCCGCCGGACTTTGCCGAAAGCTCGGCGATGAATGTCCAGTCCTTGAGCCGGGCCGTCTCCTGGAGCAGGGACTCGAAGGGCGAACGGACGCTCATCTCGTTTAGCACACCCTGAGCCCGCAGGGCCGCGACGTTTTCGTAATACCTGCGAATGGAGCGATGCGTGGGTGTTATGAGATTGTGACCGGCCATAACGGTGGAGGCAATACTAGCACTTTAGCCGGGGGCGCGCCAAGTGCGAATGGTTTCTTTAGGACGGTGGATGTTGTCGGCCGGTGCGAAATGCCGCGGATATAGAGGATAGGTACGCGCTACGCTTGCTGCAAATCCTCACCATCGCCGAATTGCTGGCCGGATAGAAACTCGAACACCTAACCCCCTGCAGCGAAACCTTCACCAAAACGGAACGGAAGAGCAAGCAGTCGCGGGTGGCGCATACATTGGTTTGTATGTATGCGACCTCTTGGCAATTGGGTTGGAATGCGCTGGCGCCCTGGGCGCGGCAATGCCGGGTGCCATGATCGCATACATGCCAAACGGCGGCATGTATGCGTCACTGGCCGGTGAGCCTGCCGATACCGTCCCGTTGCAGAGGCGAAAGACTACGCTTGCCGGCGAGGAAGAGTTGGTACATTTCCACCCCAAGCTCCCTTGCCCAGGCTTCCAGCGCGTCAAGAGTTGGTTTCTCCTTACCCTCTTCGACAGGGGCAATGTGATCCAGACAAAACCCGCGGAGCTTGAAAACTCCGCGATACCAGACTGGGATAATGCCGGATCGCTAGTCGGACGTGGTGCGCGTGTCCGTCCAGACTCGCAGGGTTTCTTTCTCACTGTTCACTGTCACGTCCACGTCCCCCTCGCGAGTCAGGGCGCGAATGCCGGCCTCGATGTCGACCTCGCCGGAATTGCTGGCCAGCATCGCCCGAACCACCGGGATCGGAACCTTAATGGCAATCGTTTTGCCGAGATGATGTTCGGCGCTTGGTTTCTCAACGATTTTAATCAGCAAATTTGGGCCGGACTTCGCCACGCTCACTTCCTTATCATGCCGCTCCAGGGTAACGAAAACGTTGTCGGGCGAATTGCGAACTGCGTCCAGCATGGCCCGCAGATCCATGCCATTCACCGAGGCCTGCAAACTAAATTTGCCGTGGTGTTGATGATCGGCCGGGATCGAAGGCAAAACCACCGACGCCATCTCAATGGGCACGTTGATGCTCACGTTCCCGCTCACCCCTGTCGCGCTCTCCACTCGCACGTGAATCCAACGCTCGACAGGCGCGGCCATCAGCGCGGCGGCGCTCAAGAACAAAATGGCCACGGCTTGAAAGATATTTCTCGTCACGAGTCACCTCACGATTATTTCCCTTTGAGTCGGGGACTCAGCTATCAAATTATTGGATGCCAACCTTATGCCCGGAAGATGCCGGGGCCGGAATTCAAAATTAAGAATCCAAAATGAAACCTTGCAGCGGACCCAAGCGGAAATCTTCCGAACCCTTAGCGGGGACAGGTTTCTTTCTTCCCGTCCAAGCCGGTGTAATCGCCCCTAGCTGATTCTCACAGTAGGCCTTTTGAGCCTCAATCCACGACTTTGTTGCCACCTGAGGGGCCCCCGGAGTATCCCTTGACGCAGGCGAGTTTTTGTATCGACACCATCACAACTCCCTCCGCAACTCCTTGACAGCCATCCTTGCATTGCATACAGTGGGGGCTGAACGACGATTTCAACATCGCAGCCCTTACAATCCAACGGAGAGAGGAATAGTAGAACCAATGATGACAAAATCTCAGATCGTCACGCATTTGGCCGAGAAGGTGGGGATCCCAAAGAAGACTGCCGCCGCGGTTCTCGTAGAACTCGTCACGGTGGCCACGAAGGAAGCCAAGAGCAGCGGGCAGTTCGTGGTTCCCGGGCTGGGCAAGGCGGTGAAGGCAAATCGCAAGGCTCGCACGGGTCGCAATCCTCAGACGGGCGAGGCCATCAAGATTCCGGCCAAGACGGTGGTGAAATTCCGTCTGGCAAAGGCGTTCAAAGACGCGGTAGTACCTCCCAAAAAGAAGTAGCCTCCATCGAGGCCGACTTTCCTCAAGGGACGGAAGTCATTGAAGCCCGGTCTTCCGACCGCAACACGTGTGTCATTATGGCGAACGGCAGGCATGAATATAGAAATCCTCAAGGGCTATTGCGCCAAGGTTCGAGGCCAGCAGAAATGGCAAGATGCCGAATTGCAGGATGAACTGTTTGCCTTATTCAGATTAGCCTGGCTGGAGAACGCGACGCTCCTGGCCAGAAGAGAGGGCCAGAATTACTACTTTCTGGCATTCTTCCTCGGCGAGGAGGAAGCGGCTCGCTTCAGGGGGAACTTCGCCTTCCGTAAGCCGGCTGTCCCTTGGCTAAGGTGGAATGCTGGAATGTTTCGCTAACTTGAACAGGCCTGCGGCATGCAGCCTCGACAACGACTTGGCATCAAAGGAAGCCAAGCCGGGCTGCTGGTCACTTGCCGGCGGAGCGTTTGGCGACGAGGTCAGTGCCCCAATTTCCGTCCTTGGTGTCCACGCGAAGCCGCATCTCGTCACCGGAGACTTTCCCCTTGAAGACCAGCGTAATGGGGTTGCCCTGCCACTCAGAATCGACCGAAAAGGAGATGTCGCTCCCTTCCAGCTTACCTTCGTTGATGGGACGGTCCTTGCCATCGTTGCCTTGCATCGTGCCGGTCACCTTGCCGCCGTCAGATTTCAGGTTGAAAACCCAAGCCGGACCGTTCTCCGACTGGGCGGCCCACTTCCCGGTGACATCCGTCGCCCAGAGCAGCGAAGTCAGGCACCCGAACAGCGTGAGACAGAATATGAAACGTGACATGCGCATAACATCCTCCCTTCAGATTCCGACCCGTGAGCATCGCCCCCCGCACGGGTCAACACCCTCGTGGGCCAGCCCTTTCGCCATGGCGTCTTGCGGCGCGGGCAGGCCAATAGAAACGCAGAGTTCTCGCAGCAACCGAAGGTCCGCCGCTCTTAATGGCGGGCGACTCCGTGGCGCGAGATCTTGAAGTCCATGGCGGTTGGTATCATACCAGAGAAGGAAACGCAATCCCGCGAAGTGGGGCTGCGCTATTCGGCTACGGAACCACCACGATGACAAGCATAGTGATCAGGGCAAGCCCAGAGCCCCCTGCGATCTTCGCCCCCACGGACCATGAGGTCCTCATGTCGCTCTTCTCCCTGAGAGGTATGTCGGGCGGCGTCCCATTCCTTCGAACCTCACATCGCGACCCGCCGAATCGAAAGGTGGGTAAACCTAAATATTCGCCTGTCCCGTATTGATTTTGCTGCGCCTTGCCATGGGGCACACTGCCTGCCCTCCGCTCGGAACTTCGGAACAAGTCTCCAACTGCAGACGTGGGCAAGATATTTTCCTTCATGCCGACTCAATTTAGAAAGCGGCGCCGCAGAGTTCTTGCCGGAGTATACTAACGCGCACCGGGAGAGGGCCGCGAAGAATCGATCCGCGGCACCCTCGCCCAATCACCGCGGAGGCACAAACGATGTCGCGAAACGCATGGTACTTCGTCCTCTCATGGTGTTTGTCATTGTTATTCGCAACGGCTGTATGGAACCAATCTTTGTCCTATCCCGTCCCCCAAGAAAGCACCAAGGTCATTCACTGGCCTGAGGGGAAGCGGGTAGCCGTCAGCCTGTCTTTCGACGACGGGCGCGCCAGCCAAGTTGATATAGGTTTGGACGTAATAAACCCCACCGGCGTCAAGGTTACCTTCTTCGTTAATCCGGGTAACGAAGCGCTCAGGCCACGGCTCGACGGCTGGAAACGCGCGGTGGCCAGCGGGCACGAGATCGGAAGCCATAGCGTGAGTCATCCTTGCACGGGCAATTTTCCCTGGTCGCTCCGCAACGCCTTGGAGAACTACACCCTGGAGCAGATGTCCCAACAGCTTGACGATGCAAGTGCGCAGATTCAGGAGCTTCTGGGTGTGCACCCCGTTACTTTTGCTTACCCCTGCGGCCAGAAGTTCGTGGGGAGGGGTCCCGAGATGAAGAGCTACGTGCCGCTCATCGGCCAGAAGTTCCTGGTCGGGCGTGGGTACATGGATGAATACTACAATGACCCGGTGTTTTGCGATCTGGCCCAAGCCGGCGGCATAGCCTTCGACAATATGGATTATATCGACATGGTGAAAAACATCTCCAAAGCCGCCCAGCAGGGTGGTTGGGTTATCTTTGCGGGTCACGACATCGGCCAAAAGGCCTTTCAGGTCACGGATACCATTGCTCTCGCTGCGCTCTGCAAATACATGCAGGACCCGGCCAACGGGGTGTGGGTCGACACCGTTGAAAACGTCGGAAAATATGTGGTAAAGCAACGCGGCAGCCTGGGAAAATGAAGTCGAGCAGCACCGCGTGGATCTGAGCAGGCAATCGCCGCGCCTACGAGACTCCGGGGCGGCGCCATTTACCGAGTGGGTCGCGCCCGGGTTTGCTCGAACAATTCGAGAAGCTGGCGCGCCGCGGTCTCCCAGGAAAACTCACTCGCCCGCTGAATCGCCCGCCCCGCGAGAGATCGACGAAGGTCTTCACAGGAAAAGATCCGATCTATTGCGGCAGCGAGTTCTTCGACGTTGTGCGGGTTAACCGTGAGCCCGGCATCACCAACCAGTTCCTCGAGGGCATTGCCGGAGCTCACGATGACAGGCCGGCCGCAGGACATCGCTTCGATCGCCGGCAGTCCGAAGCCTTCATCCAGGGACGGCATCACGAATACCGTGCAGGTATTGTACAACCGGCAGAGCTCTTCATCGGGAACAAATCCCGTGAACACCACCTGACGCCCCACATCCAGCTCGGCCACCAGCGCTTTGAGCTCGGCGTAGTTTCCTTTAAACCGATCCGAAGTATAGTCGCCGGCAAGCACTAGTTGGGCGCCCCGAGAGCGCGCGTCGGATCGAGAGAAGGCGCGAATCAGCAGCCCCAGATTCTTATTCGGACTGATGCCTCCGGCGTACAGTGCAAAGGGACGGGGCGGCGGCTCGAAGTGCCTCACGTGGAACTGCGGCGAGGCCGCTTCTTGCACAACGGCGATCCGGCCAGCGGGGACGTGGAACCATTCCGCGATCGATCGCTTCGAGTACTGCGAGACGGTCAGGATGGTATCCGCCTGGGCGAGCGCCAACCGCACCTTCGCGCTCCATAGCCAACGTTGTTTCTGCGAGGAAAAAGAAAACTGGGGATTCCTGTCAGCGATGGTGTCGTGTATCCCAACGATCACCGGAATTCGGCGCAGCAATGGAAAAAAGGAGTAGACCGACGGGAAAAAGAACAGATCGAGCGGTTCCGTCACGGCCAAGCTCATTCGGAGCAGATCGCGCAGCGATCGGTGGCTATCGGCAGTCGCCGATTGCGCCACGCCTTGGCTGGTCGCAACTCGCCGGGCCTCAAAGGGTGCTTTCAGGTCAAATAGTGGATACGACGAAGAGTCCAGATACACCGTGTAGCGGTGAGAGGAACTTACCTCGCCAAGGGCTTTCATCACTTCCCGGATAAAGCGCCCGTAACCACGCTGGTTGCTCCAACAGCCACCGTCGATTCCTACGCGCATGTCAGAAGAGTTGAACCTTTCGGGATCCGCCCACCACATTTCGGCCAGGTCGCAGATCGGCCAGAGTAAGTCTAAATGCAACATCCCAGCGGTCGAAGAACAGGTACAAGTCTACTTGCCCACCCGGTGAGGCGCAATAGTCTCATGGCAAGGACCCGGCACAAATTGCATGAAGCCATCCTCATTGGGAAACGAATCGACGAACATCCCTAAGAAGACTCCGCAGGCCCATGTACAGGTTACCGGATCCAGTGAATAGCCGCTCCAAGGGAAACCAGCCGCGAAGGTAGTAAGCATCGATCCGCGGCAGATCCAGGTGGTTCGATCGGGGCGAGAGAAACTGGAGCGATGTGCCGACGGCGAGGTCGAAGTGCCGGCCGGCCAAGGAGCGCACTTGGGAGGAAGATGCTCCATAGGGATAAGCCAGCCACCGCACGGGTCTTCCCATGCGCTTCTGGATCTTATCCTGGCATTCACGCAACTCCCGCTCGCATTCCTCGGCCGACAGCCGGCTGAGGTCGGGATGCGTCATTGTATGGGCGCCCAGCGAGATCAGCGGAGGCAGTGCAGACAGTTCATCCCAACTCAGCAGCGGCAGATCGGGAACCTTACCGCGAGGGTGACTGGGCCAGTTGTTGCGGCGCCCGCAGTATTCACTCACAATGAAAATCGTCGCTGGTAGCCTGTGAAGTTTGAGTACGGGAATTGCACGGTCGAGAAGATTGCGATACCCGTCGTCGAAGGTGATCGCAACAGAGCCGGGGCGGTGTGATGCCTGGTCCAGGGGTACCACTGGGATGCCGGACGCCGCGAGAAACTCCATCTGCTGCCGGAACAAGGAAGGGGCGATCGAAATCACCGACCTCGAATCGTCCAGGGAATGATAGGTGAGGATGGCGGAGCGGCCGCCGGTCATGGCGTGGTGGCCTTCACTTTTGCTTCCTTGGCTGAGGGCGTGAATCCAGTTACCCCGGTGGTGGTGGGCAGGAGCTTGCGAAGACTGTGACGAATCAACGCCACCATGAACCCAACTCCGCTGTATACGAAGTAGAGCAAATGAAACGGAATCGCCGCCACGGCGAACAGTGTGCCCCTCGCACCGGCCAGGAACACGTAAAACTGACTGTTCAGAACCACCAAAGTTAGCAGTAGAGCAAGAAACACGAACCGCAGCCGATGCCAGAGAAGATGGTAGGTGACACCTGCGATGATGAGGAAACAATAGCCGCCAACCAAGGCCCCGATCCATCGTCGCCTCTTCTCGAGCGAGTAGGCATACCGATAGCGAGCAAACAAAGCGATCCAAGCGCCCACAACTACGGGGATAATCGCGTACATGTGGAGCCGATAGGAGAGGCCGGCAATCAGTCCCATGACTATAAACATCAACGTGATTATGACAGGAGAAAGGTGCGGCGAGGCTTTCATCCAGTGGGACGATAGCAATATGAAGAATATTGCGAACAACGGCGTCAGGAAGTACGCGTGCCAGCGTACAGTGTCGTACACAGCGAGAAAGACCAGCATCAAGGCTAGCATCACACTGATCCGCTGGCTTATGCGCAGATTTAAATGGTTCGGCATCCGGCCCGAGCGAAGGGTCAGTTCGGACCAGGGAATGGCGCGGTGGAAAAAGTCTGTCTTGATCATGCTGTGGAGATTCCAACGTTTCAAATGCTTCACTCGGATATCAGCGTTCAGAGCCAGCTTTCGATTCGCCTGAACCAGCCGATAGCCCAACTCGACATCTTCGATGGCCGGGGCCTGGTAGCGGTTCGCGTCGAAGCCGCCGGAATCGAGGAAGACCTGCCGTCGAATGGCGCCACAACCGCTCCAGAATGTCACTGCTTTGGGGTTCGAATGCTGGTGCACATAACTGTGCATCAGATTCCGGAACTGGGACATGAAGTTCTGGGCGGCTGGCGAATCGTCATAGGAGCCCATGACTGTGTCCAGTTCAGGATCCTGCGTAAACTCGTTTACGATCTTGGATATCGTATCGGGAGAGACGCAGACGTCTGCGTCAAGGAAGAACACAATTTCGCCGCTCGCGGCTTCCGCCCCGATGTTCCGGGCCCGCGCCGGACCCAAGCGGCCGCCAGTAGACAGCACCTTCGCCCCGTGCTGGGCTGCTATCTCGAGCGAATCATCGGTCGACGCATCGTCCACCACGATGCATTCCAAAGGTGGGACCGTCGAGACACTCAAGCTCGCCAAGCATTGCTGCAGGTTGCTTGCAGCATTGTAGACAGGGATAACTACTGACACAGCTAGAGTCATTGCCCCCTCGCGCAACTCATGGTCTACAGCCACGACTTTCCAACTTTACCGATTTAATCACGTTTATAGCACACACCGGAGAGATTTCGCAATGGCTAACGCAGACCCAGTGCTGGTGTCATTTGGAATGGGAATCCACACGAGCCGCCGGTCATTCCCGCGAAAGCGGGAATCTACTCCGCAAACCTTTTAAAATGTGCTGTCGTCGGACTGGATTCGCTTTCGCGGGAATGACCGGCGGCTCGCAAATGACACCAATACCCGTGATCCTGACCTTCAAAATTTCTTATGTACCTTTCTCTTGCTGAATTCGATCATCTGGCCGATCCTCAGATAGGAGGCGTGGAGGATCGCCAATGGAAGTCCGGCCATGGCCGGGTGGTAGGCGGTCAGCCCGCGGAGCATCGTGCCCAACGAAGTGCGCGCGTCGAGCCACGCTGGGGCCATATCGAGGTCTGTTGCGACCCTGCGCGCGGCCAGGACGTAAGGGGACACGTCGTCGGCGAGATCGATCAGGAACCGGTGGATGCGACCCTGATCGTGCCTGGACTCCCAGGGCTTACGACCGAGGCCGTGGATCATCGGCGGGAGCCCACGGAACAGATCGAGCAATCGATGGTGGGGACGGTAGCCCGAGGACCCGGCGCAGTGGGCGATATCACGGCCCGAGCGAAGGTAATCGATTGGCACCCGGCCGAATTCCTCGCTTCCCAGCAGGGCGGTCAGGAGCACCTGATCGCTTTTCATGTGCCACGGACGGCGTTCGAACGGGAGCGCCTGCGCCTCACGGTAGCGCGGGTCGTGGGTCATCTGAAGCCAACGTGCCAACAGCGGCCTATGGGCTTGCGTAACGCGCAAGAAGCAAGAGTTGATTGGTCGTACCGGGCGCGCCTCAGGCAACCCCCACAGATGGGCAACGAAGATAGCCTCTGGCCGGTTCCAATCCTCCGCCACGATCAGGCAATGGCGCGGAAGTTCCTTGAGCAACCAGGAGATCGGACGCGTCACGATCATGTCGGCGTCGAGCCAGACCACCGCCGGCCAGCCCTCGTTCAACTCCTGGAGCAACAGCCAGGGTTTTACGTCCCAGCCGCTCACTCCTTCTGGCGGCCTTGTGGAGAGGACAACCTCGGGTCTGCGTTCTGCCCAGGCTCGGACCGAAGCCGGCGCTTCGGGTACGGTCAGATGCAGCGAGACCTCCGAATCGACACGACACAGGGATTCTCCCATCAATATTAGTCCATCCATCGCCTCCGGGCGGTCCTCGTAGGAACAAACACGGAGGGACAAGTCAGTCCTCTCCAAAGGTCGGGTTGTCCCCATTACATTCTCTTTCCAGCCGAAGGCGCCGTGAACTGCAAGGGTCGACCAGTCGAATCTAATCCTCAACGACGTGCGTCTCGAACTCTCTCCGATGCTCCGCCCAACGCGTATGGTCGAAGCCGCCCTCAGGGGATAGGCAGGCCGCAGCGGCATAGGCCATGGCCAGCGCATGGTGCGTATTATCGTGCGCAAACAAGCCCTGGCGGCCGAAGGTCAGCACGCCTTCGATTTCGCCAAGCCATCGATCCATCCTGGAAAAACACTCCTCGTAGCCCCGGCGGTAGAGGGGATACGCCTGACGCAAGCGGCGGGTGACGACTTTTGACACCCGAGTTGGTGTTGGCAGGCCGGCCTGCGCCATGCATTCGCAGAGACGCTTGCCCAGTTCTTGGTCGCTCATCTCCCACTCCGGGCGTCCGGGGTCCGAAGGAAGCTCCGCACAGAGAACGGTCCGCCCGCGCGGTTCGGATGCACCACTGTAATTCTTCGGCTCGGAAAGGCGGGAGATCGGGATCGACTCCTGGGGGAAGTAGTGGGCGTCATAGCTGCTGAATCGATCCTGATCGAGGAGCAGGTAAATCAGGATTATTCCCCGGAAGGAGATCCTTGAGGCTGCCTCCAACACATCGGGCGGCGGTTCGGGACGCATGCCCTGGAGCAGAAGAGTGATCGGTATGGTCGACCAAACGATCCGGGTCGGGACCTCAAACTGCTCACCACCGAGCTGATAGCGTACTGCCTTGACCCGGCTGCCCTCTCGTTCGATCGCCGTGACACGAGCTCCGAACTTGAATTCTGCACCCGCTTCTCGAGCCGCTTCGAACAGGCATTGCGAGATTTGGCCGTAGCCGTGGCGCGGATAGTAGAACCGGCCTGCCCCTGGGGGCTTAAGGCCAGGAATCTGCGCGGCGACCTTGCGTAGCATCTTCCCGAAAGAGTTGCCGGAGACCCGTTTTTGAGCGGTGGTGACTGCCAGTTCTTCGGGATGGACCGCCCAGAGCTTGCGGGCGTACGGGAAGTAGAACTCGCGGCAAATCGTTCGGCCCAGACCGCCATCGTCGACGACAATGATTTCCGCCTCGATGCCGTGCTGGCGCAGCACGTCTCGCAACTCCGCGATCACCGACCCGATGGCTTGTTCCTCGTTGTAGGCAGGAATCACAACGCTGACCTTCATTAGAATCTCCGTTAAATTGGAAACCGGAAACTGGTCCTGAGTCCCTTGTCCTTGGTGCTTGATCCTTGGTCCTTTTGCGTCTCGTCCCTCTTCGGGTCGTCCTTTGCAGCGAAAGCAAAGAGCCAGGGACCAATTCCCGGTTTCCAAATCATCTCGGCAGGAACGGCACAAACCGGGCGGTGCGACGGCAATACTGATCGTATCCGGGAATCCTCTCGAGCAGGTTACACTCCTCCCGGATGGCCTGTTGGCGAACGTAAACCGCTACGGCCAGCACTCCGATTACGGCCCAGGAGTTCAGCGCCAGCTCCAGTCCCAAAAGCAACAACAGATCGCCGGTGTAAATCGGGTGCCGCACAAGTCGGTACAGGCCATGCGCAACCAGCGCGTGGTCTTGTTTGACGTAGGACTTTTCAATGTCGGACCAGTTGGGGCCGAGTTGGATCCGCGCCGTGACTGCCGTCACCCACCCAAGAGTGTACAGCAATAGTCCTGCGGCGCGGAGGGTTGTGGGGGCCCGGGAAATCGGGAGAAGCTCGGGCGCCAGAATCTGCACCACGATAGCGGCCAGAACCGCTAACTTCGCGCCAGACGCCAACCGCGTCTTCAGCGGCTGGCTCTTCTTTCCCTGGGGCCGGTGCTCCCGCCGCTTCATGATCTCCCAAACCGCCTTGTGGAGCACGAGACCCAAAAGTAAGTAAATGCGAAAGAGAAGCGTTGCCATAGCGTGGCCTTCGGCCGCGGGGCCTTGTGTCCCTCGGGCACCCCAAAGCGGTGCCCCCAAGTCATTTACCGGACAGCTTGCGCTCACGGCAGACGCAGACCTCGCCGCCGCCCAGGGTTCCGGGGAAGATCTTGACCGTATCGAAGTCCGCGTGCACGGCGCTCCATAAGTCGGGATGAAAGGCTCGCAAATCTTCCGGCAGGGTGTACACGAGAAACGCGCGGCCACGCGGGCCGCGCAAGGCGGCGAGTTCGCCGGAGGTCCACGCCGCCGGCCACGCGGGGGCGTAATACTCCGAATAGGCGTGCGCGGCCAAGCTGACAGCGATCACGGGATCGCCGGCGGTGCGCTGGCGCTCCACGTAATCGCGCGCTCCGACGAAATCCTGTTTGGGCAGCGCATAACAGCGGGGCACGGTAAGGGCGGAAGTGACTATCATCAGACCGGCCAGCCAATACCCGGCGCGCGGGGACCAGCGGGCCGCCAGCATGGCGCCGTGGATCAAGATGAGGACGCCGAATCCCATTGAGAAAAAGAAAAAGCGCGGGAACAGACAGTGCTCTACCGCCAACATGGCTGCGCCGGTCAAGACGGCCGGCAAGATCATCGCCCACGCGGCCGGCTGCTGCTGGCGAAAAATTCGAAGCCAGCCGGCAGCGAAGAACGCCGCCCCGAAGACCACCACCACGACGGCAACGGAACCTAACCGCAGGCTGCGCAGACTTTCGGAAATGGTCCACCAGGGGTCGGTCCACTGGGTGGCCGGGGCCACGAGGGGTGTCGATACCGCGGTGCGGAGGAATTCGGGAAGCGAGAGCGCATAGATCTGCAGCGAAATCGTGCCGCAAAGAGCGAAAGCGGCGGCGGCCCGGCCAAGCGGCACGGGACGCCTCTCAGACCGCAGCCACACAATCAGGAAAATGAGGGCATGCGCGGCGGCCACGAAGAGCATGGTCATGTGGATCCATACGCCGAGAACCACGCAGGCGGAGTATCCGAGCCAGGTGCGCCATTGGTCGCGATCGAGGGCCTCCAGCCACAACCAGGTGGCCAGCAGGGTAAGAAACAGCAGGCCCGTGTAGCCACGCGCGTCTTGTGAGAACCAGATGCGATGGTAGGAGACGGTCGCTAGCGTGCACGCCAGCAGCGCTTCGGTTTCGCTGACTAGGCGGCGTCCCAGCAAAAAGAGCGCCCAGATGCTTCCCGCGCCAAAAACCACGGCCGGAAGCCGCAAAGCCCATGCCTGTTCGCCGAAAATTCGCAGAGAGCAGTGCGCCAGCAGGGAGTACAGCATATGCTGATTCTGATCCGGATAACTGGTGAAGATCCAGGCCATGGGAGGGCGCGCGTAGTGCACCAAGGTGAGCACCTCGTCGAGCCACAGGCACGAATTCAGTGAGGGGACAGAGAGCAAAGCGGCCAGCAGAGTGAGTGCCGCCAGAATGGCGTACGTACCGCGGCGCGCGGACTTTCGCTGCGCCGCAGCGAAGGGTCCTGTGGCCAACAGACTCGCGAGAATGAGGCCAAGACCGTGCAGCGCCAGCAATCCGCGAAACAGTGCGGGTCCCCACGCCAGCGAATGCGGAGCCCGCCCAAACGCCTGCTCGATGAATGCGCTCGACAGCAGAAGAGCCGTAACTACCAGAACGCTGCCGGCCAACGCCAGCCCTGGAGACCTCACTGAGAGTGGATTCGTCATTTCGCTGCCGGGGCTTCAGCCAACCGCCGACTCCACAAGTGCCGCCGAGGCGGATGATGCCCTTGACTAGTCTACCGCACGCCGCCGATGGCAAACGAGTGCAAACGCAGGAAATATCCTATCATAATGCCGGTATGCTGGGAGAACTCGCGTCTTGTCCGCCCCTTATTGCCGATTGGCAACTGACAATTGGTAAAGGTATCATGGCTGATTGAGCGCTCCCGGGATTTCGGCCTTTACCACTTCGCTGGCATGACATGAGAGTGCCTGAAGGGGGTACAGGGGACCAATAGAGTGCAATTTCCCTGATTTCAACGATTGTGAATCCCCGCGAACATGTCCAAGGGGGAGATAGAACTCGCCACTTGGGCGGCCACTGGAAGGACCCAGCGCCGAAAAAACGGGCTGGGGCACTCCGCGTGGAGGGCTTCAGATTTATGCTGCCAGTCAATCGGAATATGAGTGTGGAAATCTGGAAGTAGAGCTGTCAATGGATCGCCGACCGCGCGTGTGGAGATTAGAGATCATGTTTTCTAGAACGAATCTCGCAGGTTGTGCTTTCATGTTGATCGTGATCGCCGCCACTCTGGCCGTAATTCCGATGCTGTTCTTTGGCAACGCCTGGGGGCACGACTTTGATCTTCACCTCCCGAGGTGGATGGATGCGGCACAGCAATTTCGAGAGGGTATCGTATTTCCTCGCTGGGCCGCCGGGTCGAACTCTGGCTTTGGCGAACCTTTTTTCATTTTCTATCCGCCTCTTTCTTGGACGCTGGGAGCGACACTTGGCTCAATCCTGCCCTGGAGGATGGTCCCGGGCGCCTATGTCTGGCTGGTAGTTGTGCTGGCCGGGGCCGCAATGTGGAAATGCGCAAGAGAATGGCTGGACCCGCCAGACGCAGTGATGGCCACTCTCCTTTATGCCGTGAATCCCTACATCATTGTGATGGTCTATAAACGCTGCAGCTATGGAGAGCTGCTGGCAAGTGCCCTCTTTCCCCTGTTGGTGTGGGCCGCGGTTCGGATGGGACGCGATGCTACTAAGACCATCTTCCCCTTGGCAATCGTTTTCGCAGCTATATGGCTTGCGGACCTTCCCGCCGGCTTGATCGCAAGCTACTCTCTAGCGTTGTTGCTATTGTGCAACAGTTTCATCCACCGTTCTCTGCGGCCTATCCTGTACGGCGCGGTAGCCATCTTGACGACCTTCGTGAGCCTCTCTTTCTTCCTGTTTCCAGCGGCGTGGGAGCGAAAGTGGGTGAGCATTAACGTCCTGCTCCGTCCTGATTGGGTCCCGGAGAACAATTTCCTTTTTGCTCAAATCAAGGACCCTGGAATGCAGCTCTTCAACATGGGGCTGTCATTCCTTGCTCTTATATTGGTGGCCGTTGCTGCCCTCGCGGCTGTACTCACCCGTCGATTGAGACGCGAGGCTCCGGACGTTTGGCGTTTGCTTGCGGTGCTTGGAGGAGTATCCGCGTTCTTATTGTTCCGCCCCAGCTCGATCTTATGGAACATCCTGCCTGAACTTCGCTACGTGGCATACCCGTGGCGGTGGCTTTCTCCTCTCTGTGTGGCGGGTGCGGTCCTAACTTCATCAGCCGTCGGCCAAACGCGCAGAGGGGCGGCGTTGTGGGTGACTGTCGCCTTTGCTATCGGCGCCATCGGCGCAGGAATCGTTCACAGCGTCCGTTGGGACTCTCAACACCGCCACCTGAAAGATTTAACTGCGGCGACCCATTCCGGAGCGGGTTACAAACTCAGAGAGGATTTTGCATGGTTCTGCCCTCTTGGCAGTCACCCTTCAAAACTGCCTGAGCTCGCGCCTGTGATTGTTTCCGCCGACGCACAAGATGAGATGATGAGATAGAGATATCTCGGCAAGGAGTTCAGATTCACGTTGACCTTTGGTCGCCGGAACGGAAAGTGTTTTCCGTAGATTCACCTCGTCCGCTCCTGCTCAGAATAAAGCTGCTTACTTATCCTGCCTGGCAGGCAAAGCTGAATGGAAAGATCGTTGCTCTAGAGACGAGGCAAGAAACTGGGCAGATGCTGTTGCCAGTACCGGCTGGTTTCACGCGCGCTGAGATAAAGTTTGTACGAACTTGGGACCGGACGGTTGCAATGGCTGTGTCTCTCACAACCACGTTGGCGTTGATCGTGCTGCTGTTGGTCCTTCGATGGCGGGAAATATCGGCGAGGGGCCGTGAACTCGAACGAGTTTAAGCCGAAGAGATTTTCTCCGTGATCTTCTCCCTCCCGCCAGCGGCCGATGCCTTGGGCAAAAACTCCGCTCGGATCGCCAGAGCACTTTTGTAGCGCAAAGCGTGTCCTTGATTCTCTGCCCGAGCAAGTACGAGAACACGGTGCTGGATAACTTGTTCCCGATGCCCCCAGGCGGTACAGAACCACGAGTTCCAAGCAGCAGGCCGCCACGAATAGTACTCCTTTTGCGCCAGCCTCCGTTATAATAGCGCAGCCTCAGCAACGGCACAGTACAGGTGGGAAGCAGCATCAGAGGAAACATGGGAACGAACTCTCAACCCGTTTCGGTGGTGATCGCGTCCATCGTGGGCGCGCCCTTCATCGATGAATACCTGATGTCGCTGGAGCGGCAGGTGAAGGATTGTGGCGCGGAGGTCATCGTCGTGGCCTGCGGAACAGCCGAATATGCGGAGCGGATCGCGCAGAAGTTCCCCTGGGTGCGGGTGATTCGCCGAGCCGAGAGGGAAACCGTGCCGGATTTGCGGCGCCGCGGGGTGGAAGAGGCGAGCGGCGATCTCGTGGCCATCATCGAAGAGCACTGCCTCGCGGCGTCGGATTGGCTGCCGCGTGCCATCGAAGCTCATGCCGGCGGCGATTACGGAGTCGTCGGCGGTCCGGTGGTGGATTACAACTATAAACGGCTGCGGGACTGGGTGGTGTACTTCTGTGAGTACAACAACTACTTTCCGCCCTGGCAAGAGGGAGAATCGCACGACCTGGGCAGCGCCAACATCGCCTACTCTCGGGCCGTGCTTCTGAAGTACAAGGACCTTCTGGGCATCGGCTACTGGGAAGTGGGGCTGCTTCCGCGCCTCGTGGCTGACGGCGTGAAGTTTCGCCCGGCGCCGGCCATGGTGGTGTATCATGGCGGGCCCTTCAATTACGGTTACTATTTGCAGCAGAGATACTGGTTTAGCCGTGCCTTTGCGGGCGTCCGTTCGCGCACCTTGCCGGCTTCGCGGAAGATGGCCTATTTTCTGGCCTCGCCCGTGGTGCCGTTTCTGCTGTTGGCGCGCATGGCGCAGCGGGTGTGGCGTCAGCACTGTCACTTTGAGAAATTCGTCCAATCGCTGCCGCTGCTCATTCCGGCCCTGATCGTTTACGTGGCGGGGGAGTTCGTCGGATACCTGGCGGGTCCGGGTGACGCGCTTCTGAAAGTCGAATAAATGGCTGCTTTGGACAATCCCGTTCTTTCGGTTGTGGTCGCCATCATCACCGATGCCGCCGAACACCCGGACGTGAGCCATCTCGAGCCGTGCCTGGCCGCTCTGATGCGGCAGTCCGGCGCGCCCACGATGGAGATCATTGTTCCGTATCATCCTTTTGTAGACGGAATAGCACGCTTGCGCCAGCAGTATCCGGACGTTCGCTTTGTGGAAGTAACTGACCTGCGGACCTACACGCGCCGGGGCGTAAGCCGGGAGCACCACGACGAGTTGCGCGCCAGGGGCTTCACACTGGCGCGAGGCAGCATTGTGGCGCTGATTGAAGACGTTGGTATCCCGGCGCCGGATTGGAGTGCGCGGCTGGTGGAGGCCCACCAAGGGCCGTTCGGCGGGGTGGGTGGCGCCATCGAGAACGGCATCGATCGCCCGCTCAATTGGGCCGTGTATTTTTGCGATTTCCTGCGTTATCAGAACCCGCTGCCCAGGGGCGAATCCACCATCGCCAGCGACGCCAACGTATCCTACAAGCGGGCGGCCCTGGAATCGATCCGGCCCGTGTGGCAGGAGTTCTTTCACGAAAAGTCGGTGAACGGCGCGCTGCGCTCGCGAGGTGAAAAACTGGCGCTCGCGCCCGAGGTCGTGCTCTACCAGCACCGCCAGGGGCTGCGGCTGAAAGAGGCCCTGAAAGAACGATTTGTGTGGGGTCGGTCTTTTGGTGGCACGCGCGCGAGGCTGGCAGGAACCCCACGGCGGGTGCTGTGGACCGTGACTTCGCCGCTCCTTCCCGCCCTGATCTTGACTCGCATGACCCTGATGGCCTGGAAGAAGCGGCGCACCATGGCTGCCTTTCTGAAGGCCATGCCGCTCACCGTCGCTTTGACTCTGACCTGGACATGGGGCGAGTTCGTCGGTTACGTGACCGGACGCGCTAGCGCCGCCGGGCCCCAAGCGGCGGAGGCCATCGCTCGCGGCTCGCGGGCAGCCCCGTAGAGAGAAGGCAGAAAGCAGAAGGCAGCCAGAAGATCCCGTTCGCGGATCGCTCGCTGCCTTTTGCGTAGCGCCTACTGCTTGCTGGACGAGGAAGCCGCACGCCACATGGAAGGTATCGCGAGAATGGGCCGTCCCTTGAGTTTTCTGCACCTGACCACGTTCTACCCGCCTTACAGCTTCGGCGGCGATGCCATGCAGTTGTACCGGCTGTCGCACGCTCTGGCGGAGAGCGGTCATCACGTGGACGTTGTCCACTGCGTGGACTCTTACCACCTGCTGCACCCCGGCGAGCCACCGGTGAAGTTTGCCGAGCATCCCAACGTGGTCCGGCACGAGCTGCGCAGTGGCTTCAAGTGGCTTTCGCCCCTACTAACACAGCAAACCGGGCGGCCGTGGCTCAAGCGGAAGAGCATTGCTGAGGTGCTGCGCTTGCGCCCTTATGACGTCATCCATTTCCACAACATTTCTTTACTGGGCCCCGAGATTCTCTCCATCGTCCCCGAGCACGGCCGGGCCGTGAAGATGTACACCACGCACGAGCACTGGCTCATCTGCCCAACCCACGTCCTGTGGAAATTCAACCGGGCTCCGTGTGAACGGCCTGAGTGCCTGCGCTGCACTCTACAGGCAAAGCGTCCTCCTCAGATTTGGCGCTATACGGGGTTGCTGGACCGCATGGCGAGCCATGTGGACCAGTTTGTGGCCCCCAGCCGTTTTACCGCCCGGATGCACGCGGAGCGCGGCTTCCCGCAGCCGGTGGCCTACCTGCCGAACTTTATAGATCGCGTGGACAGCGACTGGCAGGATCCGGCGCCGCGCCCTCAGGAGGCGCCCTATTTCCTTTTTGTGGGCCGCTTGGAGCTGATTAAGGGCTTACAGACGCTCATCGCCCTTTGGGACCGCGTTCCGAAATACGATTTGCTGGTTGCGGGTACCGGAAGTTACGAGCCGGAGTTGCGCGCCATGGCTGCCGGCAATCCACGCATCAAGTTCTTCGGGCCGCTGCCGCAACGGGACCTCGGTGGGCTTTACTATCACGCCCTTGCCTGCATCGTTCCATCCGTCACCTATGAGACATTCGGAATGATCAGCGTCGAAGCGTTCGCGCGAAAAACGCCCACCGTGGCGCGGGACCTCGGCGCCTTGCCGGAAGTCATCCAGGATAGCGGCGGCGGCTTTGTCTACCGCACCGACGCGGAACTGCTCGAGGCCCTTGAGCGTATCGCCCGTTCGCCTCACCTTCGGGCCGAACTCGGGCAGAAGGGTTATGACGGCTTTGTTCGGTGGTGGTGCCGCGAAGCCCACCTCAGGCTGTACTTCGATTACTTGAACCGCAGCGCACAAGAAAAGTTCGGCAGGATACCGTGGCTCGAGTAGGAGTCCTGGTTCTTATTGCGTACGGTACGGAAGATTAATCGGGAGAAAAGGACTTCTCGTAGTTACGCCTGAGTTCCGGAGGTTGTTCCTCCTTGCGTAAGAGACAATTACCAGCAACCAGAACCTCCATCTCGGTTCCCATAAAGCAGCCGAAAGCGTCTTCAGGCGTACAAACAATAGGCTCGCCTCGGACATTGAAGCTGGTGTTCACGAGGACGGGACAACCGGTACGCTCTTTGAATGCAGTGAGTAGCGCATGGTAACGCGGATTAGTCTCTTTATGGACAGTCTGAACACGGGCAGAATAATCCACGTGTGTCACCGCAGGAATGTCACTTCTGGCGACGTTGAGCTTCTCGATGCCGAACAACCTCTGTTGTTCCTTTGTCATGAGCTTCCGTCGGCCCTCCACAACATCAGCAACCAGCAGCATGTACGGACTATCAGCGTCCAGTTCAAACCACTCATTCACGTCTTCGCGTAGAACAGAGGGTGCAAAGGGGCGAAAGCTTTCCCGATACTTCACCTTGAGGTTGAGCATCGACTGCATGCGCGGCGACCGAGGATCGCCAAGAATGGAGCGGGCGCCCAATGCCCGCGGCCCAAACTCCATTCGCCCCTGGAACCACCCAACTGCCTTCTCTTCCACAAGAGCATCCACGGAAGCTGTGAGTATAGCGGCGTCATCGAGCACGGTGAACTTCGCCCCAGCATCGGTCAGGCGCTTTTCAAGCTCTGGTTGTGAAAAGGAAGGCCCAAGGTACGATCCCTTCATGTCATCACAGCAACTCAGAGTCCGCTGCTGCCCGTTATAAAGGTAATAGGCGGCTAGCGCGGCGCCCAAAGCGCCTCCCGCATCCCCCGCCGCGGGTTGAACCCAAATGTTCTTGAAGCGCCGGTCTCGAAGAACCTTGCCATTGGCCACACAATTCAGTGCTACGCCGCCGGCAAGACACAAGTTCTCTGCCCCAGTCTCGTCGGCAAGTGAGCGGGTCATACGCAATATCACTTCTTCCAGAGTAACCTGCACTGATGCCGCCAGGTCCATATGGCGCTGCGTCAGTAGTTCGTCTGGTTTTCGTGCCGACCCTCCAAATAGGTCGTCAAATCTCCGGTTTGTCATCCTCAAGCCGGTGCAATAGTCAAAATAGTCCAAATTCAAGCGGAACGAACCGTCGGGCTTGACGTCCAGTAGGCTGTCAAAGATCAGTCGTGCGTACTTGGGTTCCCCATACGGAGCAAGGCCCATCAACTTGTATTCACCCGAGTTGACCTTGAAACCCGTGTAGTAGGTGAAGGCTGAATACAGTAAACCTAGTGAGTGTGGGAAGTGGATCTCCTTCGTGATCTCAAGGTGATTGCCCTTGCCTCTTGCCAATGACGTAGTTGCCCACTCCCCCACGCCATCCATGGTCAGGACGGCCGCCTCTTCAAACGGCGATGGAAAGAATGCGCTTGCTGCGTGGCTTAGGTGATGCTCAGTGAAGAGCAAACGTCGGTCCCAATCAAAACGGTCCCCGGCACACTTCTTGAGCTCATCGCGAAGTAGACTCTTCTGGAAGAGCTTCTCACGGAGCCAAAGAGGAACAGCCATCTGGAACGACCGGAGACCCCGGGGCGCGAAGGCGATATAGGTCTGCAAGAGTCGCTCAAACTTCAGGAATGGCTTGTCATAAAACACGACGTAGTCAATCTGATCGAGATGCACACCTTCCTGGGCGAGGCAATAGTCAACCGCATGAGAAGGAAAGCGAGCGTCGTGCTTTTTCCGGCTGAAGCGCTCCTCTTGTGCGGCGGCAACAATTTCGCCATCTCGGACTAAAGCAGCAGCGCTGTCGTGGTAGAAAGCGGAAATACCGAGAATTCTCAAGGGAATTGCCCCGAAGCCTAAAAGAGCGTGTAGATGAAGGGTGCAACAGCGCTCCCTTGCGCAAATATCAGAAGAGCGCCAAGCAGCAACATCACCAGAATGATGGGCAACAGCCAGAACTTCTTCCGTGTTTTCATGAAGTCCCACAACTCAGCAAGCAGAGACATCCATTCCTCCTTTAGAACTGCTTCGACATGGTGTCAGGTTGAGGGCCAGGGGGATGCTGGTTGATCCAATAGGTGTCTGTTTCCCGTGCTGGTTTCAAACGAAGCGGGTCCTTGCCTCGCAGCCGTGAGATGAGTCCAGCCGGTGCAAAAACCAGGAAAAACAGAACAGCGGTCACGAGCGGGTTTACGATTCGCCCCAGCAGCAACCCCAGTGTGGTCCAGGCCCTGTTTAGGGGATGCAGTAATCCCGGCCGAAGAAGGGCGACCACCAGGAAAACACCAGCGACCCCGAGTGCCGGCACCCGAACATGACCCCCGGCTCGTAGTGGCCACAGACTCAGGACGGCAAAGACCGACGCAAATACCAAGCCGAAAGTCCGATCAGAAGAACCGCGAAGCCCTTCAGCCCTCTTCAGATCTTCATGGAAGTTCAAACCCATAATCCGGTTGTTAGCCCAACCCACAGATGCACAAGGCGGCGCTCAGACCTCTTCATTGGCCTGTCCGCTCCTTTCGTCTGCTGGCAGCGGTTTCATCCCCCTCTCTGTTTTAAGTATTATCACACAGATTCAGGGCGTTAGAGCACAAAGGTATGATCGGCCCAGGGGCCAGCCGGGCGAGCTCAGGGTGGCACAGTCCGCTGTGCATGCCGTAGAGCTGGCTGCCGCATTCTTATGCGCAACCAGCAGTGCACGAGTTGCACTCGGTGTCGGGGTGTATGGAAGAACGTATGTTTTGAGCCTTAGTGCTGTATCAGTAGCGCACCGAGCGAAAACAGCCGGAAAACGAGACTAAGCCGCAGTTGTGCATGCCAAAAATCCCCTTCAGTTTGAAATCATTATTTTCGCTTATATGTCGCGCACCCTAAACTCGACTGAATCTTGCATTCAGAGGCGGTCGGGTCTATATTACCCGTCGGGCGCAAAATGAAAACGGAAATTCCGGCACGCGATCTCTCCTGTTCAAGCCTTTGGTCGAAGTCGCGGAGTATAACAAGGCGCAGCCGCCGGTTGCGATCGAAGAAAAAAGTTTCCTCTGGATCTCCGTGTCCCAGTGGTAGTCCGCAATCGGGTTCCAGGAACTCAAGCGTGATTGAAGATTCTACGAGATGGAGACGCTTTGCCGGCATCGTAGTCTGTTTGAGCGTGTTGTTGGGCGGGTGGCTGCGCCTTTCCGGCTTGGATACGAAAAGCATCGCGCACGTCGAGATGTTCGTGCCGGGCATCCGGATGCCCGAAGGCCTGTCCGATCCGCCAGAGCGTCTGACCTTTCGCCGTGTTTTGACCGGAACCTTTTCCTACGATTCGAATCCCCCCGGCTATTACCTGCTTATGTTGCCCTGGACACGGACCACGGGAACGAGCCTGCGCGCCTTGCGGCTGCCTTCCGCGCTGCTGGGTACGGCTTCGATACCCTTGGTCTACGGGTTGGGTGCGCTGATCGGTGCGCCGGTCTCGGGCGCCGTGGCAGCGGCACTTCTGGCATTTAGTGGCCATCATGTGTTTTGGAGCCAATACGCGCGCATGCATGCGTTAATCTGCTTTCTGGGACTTGCAGCCAGTGTGCTCCTCCTGTTGATCGCGCGGGGCTCACGGCGCCAGGGCATCCTGGTCACCGGCTACGCGATATTGATCCTAGCTGGCCTCACCACTCACATCTTCTTCTGGAGCTTACTCGCGACCCACATGATCTGGACGTTCGGAAATGCCTGGGGCCGGCGGGAACTGCCCGACGTCTGTCGCGCGCAATTGCTAGTAGCGCTGCTCGGTTCGCCGCTGATTGCGTTCGCTGCATATCAGAGCGGCACTACAATCGCCGTCATGAGCAACGATGTCTTGGGCTATTTGACGGAGTTCTGCTCGTTTGCGTTCGCGCTTCCCTCCATCTACTCGGGATTCTTCCCGTCAACGGTGCCGTTCACGGGGACTGCCCTATCTTGGGTGGTCAGGGGCATCATTGGGCTGACCGGGGCGTTCCTGGCCGCCAGTGGACTGCGTCATCTGTGGCGTTCGGCCTCAAACAGCCCAATCTTTCCCGAGCGCCCGTCGAGGCGCATCCTTTGGAATTCTGGCTGGATCGCCGCTGGGAGCGTGGGCATTCTTGAGATCATCGTGTTCATTCACATGACGCGCTACGCACAGTATATCCATAGCACCATTAAGATAACGAAATACCTTTCGGTCCTGCCGCTTGGCTTCGCGGCCGTCGCTCTGCTCCTGGACAGAATCTGGCCGGGCTTACCGAAGCCCGGCCGTTGGAAGCGGCTGGTAGACGGGGAGCGCGCTCTGATCGCCCTGTTGGCGATTGGACCTTTCGTCATGCTGGAGGCGCTCTCGCTGGTGACGCCCCTCCTGAACCAGCGGGGCTTGCTGGTTACCACTCCCTATTTCCTGCTGCTGCTGGCAGTCGGCTTGGTCTCGCTGGGCCGTAAGGCGTGGATTGCGGTGCTTTTACCGGTTCTGGTGCTGACCTGCGCCGCAAGCTTGGCCTCCTTCAGCCAGATGACCGCCGATCCTGCCGATTACGCCCAGTTAGCTCGCGAGGTGAAGGCCGAAATCCAAGCCAGCGACTTGCTTTTCATTAAGAAAGAGTGGGATACAACACCGATTCTGTATTACTTTAACGACGACCAGTACCACTTGGTGGGCCGTCACCCCGTAGACTATGCGCTTGCCTGTGCCCAGAATCCGACGGCCCGAGTTTGGGTGTTACTACCCCATGACACCAAGGGGTCCTATGCAATGCAAAGAGCCCTCTCCGATTATCAGCCTCTCAGGGTTGTCACCGCTTTGCACGGTAAGGCGATCCTGTTCCAGCGCCCTGGCCAGGTTCCCGAAACGCCACACCGCTAAGATGCACTAATTAGAGGGAATGGATGCGAACCTGGCGGTCACCTTGGTAGAGAGTCAAGGAGCCGTACCGCTGAAGGGAGGGGAAGCAAGGAGGCGCGCCGCCAGGAATTGTGCCACCATGCGGGCGCCGCTGATGTTGAAATGGTCGTCGTCAAAGAAAGCGGAAGTATCCTTGGGAATGGCGGATGCCAGGTCGTAGCATTCCAGGTGGTCCTCCCGGCAGACGCTCAGCAAGGTTTGGTTGAAGGCGTCCATGGCGCGCGCGAGGTCAGCGGCGGAAGCAAAGCCGTCCCGCCCCACCCAACCGAACCAAAGCAGATGCTCTTCGGTCGGTGACAGGTTGGCCCGCCATAGGGTGGGCTGAGTGAGGAAAAGGCAACGAAGACCGCGGGCGTGGCATTCGCGCTCCAGTGCCCGAACCCGTTGCGAGTACTCTCGGCGCCCCAGTTGAAGATCGGGGAGCGGGACGATAGGCCCGGCCGCCCGCCTCTCCCGTGCGCCAAGCAGTAGATCCGTCTCTGGGGACGAATGCCAACGCCTGAGAGCTATGTCCCGGGCCATAGCAAACAGCCAGGCGCGCCGAAACAGTCCGCCCTCGGCCTTGACCCCGGGAGGAGCGTGGGCGATGAAAAGTCTGGCTTTGTAGTCAAGCTGCTTCTGGCTGGAGGCGCCGCGAGATTGCACCGTCGCTTGCAGATCATTCACGCCGATCAGGAAGATCAGCAGGTCAGCCTGGCTGAGGACGGGCCGCTGTCGAAGGCAAGCGAGGTGATCAACGGTGGTCAATCCGCTGGCCCCCGAATTCCCCACCCAGACGGGATACTTCTTCTGCCCGTCGTTCATCGCCAGCATCAGGAGGTGGGACCAATCCTGAGAGTCGTCCAGGGCGACACACTCGGTGGTGCTTCCGCCCACCGTGATGATCTTGTAAGCTCGGCCATCGGACGGCGGCAGCGGTCCCCGCAGCCCCAGTCGGTTGGTCGTAAAGGTCGCCGTCGGCGGCACTCCGGGCAGTCCCGCGCGGGCCAAGTTGTGAGTCACGGTGGCGGTCCCCGGCCGGAAACGGAGAGGAGTTCGGTTGAAGCTCTGGATCACGACGCGAAGGCCCAGTTCCGCCAAGCCTACCGAAAAGCAGAACACGTAAACGGCCAGCAAAGGCCCGGAGATCCGGTCGAGGAAACGCCGGCGGTTCCGACTGAGCGCCAGCGCGCCCAGACCCGCGACCAACCAGATCGCGCCGATAGCCACCACCCCCTTCTCCATGATGTAGGCGGTGCCGGCGCGCACCGCTCGGAGCGAGTCCACCAGCAACACGAGGGGAACCAAGAGGTGACCCAGGTAGGCTCCCAGGAGCAGCCGGTCGGGGTCTGTAACGGGTTGGCTTTCGGGCTGATTATTACTCACGGAAGTTTCGCGACGCACGATGAACAACGGGACGAATCACTCTGCCTTTGTCATTCATCATTCCTCTCAATGCCTCCCGGTTGAACTAGACTTCGGTCATCATTTTACTGCGGCCGCAGAGGAAGCCAGTCCCGCCCGGCTGAGAAGAAAATCCGTGATTTGCTTCGCCGCCAGCCGATGTTCTTCCGGGTCCCAATGGCCCTGGCTCTTTAGCTTGGCCCCCCGCTTGATCTCCTGGCGGAACCGCGGTCGAAGAAACAGACAAGCAACGCCCCGATCCTGGCAATACGTGTTGAGGAACTGTTCGCGCCAGGTGAGGGAATCACTCGCGTCTTCTATCTCCTTTTCAACTGGCATCTCGACGAATACGGGGACCGCTCCCATGTTGCGCGTCGTCGCCACGATGGTATCGAAAATCGCCGCGGTGAGGTTTCTCGCCTCCGTGTCAGTCTTGCCGACGGTCCAGAGCAGCTTGTCTCGCAAAATCAGCGCGAGGTCAAGAGCCTTCGGGCGATAAGGTTCCTGGGCGAGAACACTGTCCGGAGTTGGTACCGGTACGTTCGTGAGTTCCAGGTGGCCCGAAACCAAATCGAATTTTGGTTTTGCATATGCAAAGAAGGTCCAGAGATTACGGTAGATATCAAGATAAGCAAATCCCAGGATCACGATGTCGGGGTGGTATTTGACGCCTTCCTCCTTCAAATACAGCAGCATCTGATCGTGGCCATAGCCTTGCACGCCGAAATTCAGCACCTCGGTATTGGGGAGGGCTGATTCCAGATCGTGGGAGTAGGTCTCGTCGTCGGAGACCTCCTCACCAAAGGTGAAGGAATCACCAAAAACGAGAATACGTCTTTTCCCGGCCGTGCGCTGATATTCGTACTCCGCCTTCCCTCGGAGTCCCTTGGAATTCGAATTCAGCGTCTTCCCGTCAAAAACAGCCATGTCCTTGATATCTGGTTTTAGCGTCCAGCCCCGAGTCGGATGATAAATGGCGTACGGTCCCGTCCACTCGAGATGGATTCGGTGTAACACTATCCACTGCAATCGGTAGGACGAATTGTCGTAGCCGAGAATGCGGCGCCGAAGCCAGCCGCTCCACATGGCTAACCGCGTCCCTCCCTCCATACAAAGGCCGAGGGAAATGACAAAAAGGAGGGCCTGAGCGATCCAGTCCTTCCATTTCGGCTTGTTTCTGATCGGTTCCATGCTTCCCGGTTGTTCTATGAAATAAACTCAGAAGGGAGCACCGCAATCGCTTCTATGTCCGGCAGCGTACTCGAGCGCTTCCTTCAAGTATGGTGTGGATCCGCGGTCGTCAAGGTCTATCGGCTTGCCATGCAGCTCGATGGCGCGCTGCAATTCTTTGGCTCCTGTCGCGTTGTCACCCTTGAAATAGGAGAGCGTGGCCAGATTCGCCCACACTTGCCACGAATTCTCGTCTACCTCCTTGGCCTCGAGCAAATACCGATGAGCCGCCTCATAATATAGAAATGGAGTCTTCATGACGAAGATCCCGTTATGCAACAGGGCGCGAAAACGCAGCGGGGATTTCGGTTCGAGATAGCCCACGTCAGCGAGAAAGACATCGACAGGGCAACATCCCTCCGGCGGCTTCTGCGAAGGAGTAAGAAAACCGATTTCGACCATTTCTTGAATGATCGCTTGCGCGGCGACCGATTCCCCGAGCGGGGTTCCGTGATTATTGTCGGCCACCAAGTCGGCGCCGACCAGACCGTTCTTAGCGTGTTCCTCATACTCTCTTTCCAGGTCAACCAGATAGACACCAGCAAGGCCAGATGCTGCCCTTCGAATGAGGGAGTTGATCTCGCTGGATACCCGATAGGGTTCAGGGTCTAGATCCTTTGCTTTCACGAACGACTCCCGGGCGTCAGCGTAAGCGCCCATCGCAGCCTGAATCTGGCCGCGAAGAAAGTAAAGCATAGCATCCTGTGGGTAGTGGCTGAACCCCGTCGTAACCGCATCGGATGCCTCTTGATACTTTCCGCCTCGCAGGAGTTCCTGAATCCTTGACACCGCGTCCGCATAGCGCCGGTCGCGTCGGGGAAGCCGCTTATAAACCGGAGGCCAATCGGCGAGGTTTGACGTCAGGGTGCACAAGATCAGCGGGACGCCTTTCTGGCGCACTCGCTTCACAATTTGATTCAGTTCCTCGTTGAAGGTGGCAATCCTGCCCTTGTAAGAAGCCGATTCCTGGTCCCAAACATCAACCTGGCAGGGCATGATGTAGCCTTGCCGGTATTTCATCATCTCGTCAACAAAGTGGTCCAGCAACCTCATGGTGGCAAAGTGCAAGCGCAGCGTGAACCGGAGACGGTCGATCCGCCCGTGATGGGGCCCGAAGAACTCGTTGTGTCCAGTCGCGACAATCACCAAGTCCGGCTGATCATCCAGCCGTCGCGTCAATTGTCGCAGCACGTAGGCGGTGTCCGCGCCTGGGTAGCCAAGGTTATAGATCCGGATGTTGCGATTCGGGTAGAGGCGGTGAAGCCAGTACTGCATTTGGGCGACGAATGCAACCTCGGGGACGGGCAGGCCAAACACCGTCGACCCGCCGAAGGCGAACACACGAATTTCAGAAGGGCCCTTAGGTGGAATCCTCCTCAGTTCCGCCGGCGTATCGCGCTCCATCCTAGCTCGCTCCCAGTGCCGGCATGCCAGCTCGATTAACGTCAGGAGGGCAAATACAACGACGAGGTTGGTGATGGCGATGAGCCCTATATTTCGAGCTTTTGCAAGGACCATTTCGTCCCTTCTATAAGTCTGACGCCAAGACTTGCCGTTTGAGGGCCAGGCCCGACAATGCGGGAATCGTGATATAAACTCCAATCTGTGTAATCTGCGGATTCGGTCTTCATGCGGTCCAAGATTCAATCCACAGATTACGCAGATTTACACGGATTCAAAGGAGTCCAAAGTCGAAAGTTAAAAGTCAAAAGCAGAAGCGGTCTTGACTTTCGACTTTTGACTTTCGACTCTCTTCTGTCAAATAAACTCAGAAGGGAGCACCGCAATCGCTTCTATGTCCGGCGGCGTACTCGAGCGCTTCCTTCAAGTATGGTGTGGATCCGCGGTCGTCAAGGTCTATCGGCTTGCCATGCAGCTCGATGGCGCGCTGCAATTCTTTGGCTCCTGTCGCGTTGTCACCCTTGAAATAGGAGAGCGTGGCCAGATTCGCCCACACTTGCCACGAATTCTCGTCTACCTCCTTGGCCTCGAGCAAATACCGATGAGCCGCCTCATAATATAGAAATGGAGTCTTCATGACGAAGATCCCGTTATGCAACAGGGCGCGAAAACGCAGCGGGGATTTCGGTTCGAGATAGCCCACGTCAGCGAGAAAGACATCGACAGGGCAACATCCCTCCGGCGGCTTCTGCGAAGGAGTAAGAAAACCGATTTCGACCATTTTTTGAATGATCGCTTGCGCGGCGACCGATTCCCCGAGCGGGGTTCCGTGATTATTGTCGGCCACGATGTCGAAGCCGACCAGACCGTTCTTAGCGTGTTCCTCATACGCTCTTTCCAGGTCAACCAGATAGACACCCACCAAGCCGGATGCTACCCTTCGAATGAGGGAGTTGATCCCGCTGGATACCCGATGGGGTTCAGGATCAAGATCCCTTGCTTTCACGAACGACTCCCGGGCGTCAGCGTAAGCGCCCATCGCAGCCTGAATCTGGCCGCGAAGAAAGTAAAGCATAGCATCCTGTGGGTAGCGGCTGAACCCCGTCGTAACCGCATCGGATGCCTCTTGATACTTTCCGCCTCGCAGGAGTTCCTGAATCCTTGACACCGCGTCAATATAGCGCCGGTCGCGTCCGGGAAGCCGCTTATAAATCGGAGGCCAATCGGAGAGGTTTGACGGCACGGTGCACAAGATCAGCGGGACGCCTTTCTGGCGCACTCGCTTCGCAATTTGATTCAGCTCCTCGTTGAAGGTGGCAATCCGGCCCTTGTAAGAAGCCGATTCCTGGTCCCAAACATCAACCTGGCAGGGCATGATGTAGCCTTGCCAGGATCTCATCATCGCGTAATCAAATTGGCCCAGCAACCTCATGGTGGCAAAGTGCAAGCGCAGCACGTCCCGGAGACGGTCGATCCGCCCGTGATGGGGCCCGAAAAAGTCGTTGACTCCTGATGCGACAATCACCAAGTCCGGCTGATCATCGAGCCGTCGCGTCAATTGTCGCAGCACGTAGGCGGTGTCCACGGCTGGGTAGCCAAAGTTATAGACCCGGATGTTGCGATTCGGGTAGAGGCGGTGAAGCCAGTACTGCACTTGGGCGACGAATGCGACCTCGGGGACGGGCGCGCCAAACACCGTCGACCCACCGAAGGCGAACACACGAATTTCGGAAGGGCCCTTAGGTGGAATCCTCCTCAGTTCCGCCGGCATATGGCGCTCGATTCTAGCTTGCTCCCAGTGCCGGCATGCGAGCTCGATGAGCGTGAGGAGGGCAAATCCAACAACGAGGTTAGTGACGGCGATGAGGCCCACTTTTCGAGCTTTGGTAAGAACCATTTCGTCCCTTCTCTAAGTCTGACGCCAACACTTGCTGTTTGAGGTCCAGGCCCGACAATGCGGGAATCGTGATGTTGACCCCTCCGCATAGGACTTATTGGCCGCTCCCAGCTTGAGACTGGGAGACTGGTTGTTCAGCTTCTCCGTGGGGTGAATGCGGCAGATAGAACAGCCAGATAGACCGACCAACAACATATACTGGTTGGTAGGCCCTGAGCCAAGAAAAGCTGTCGGTGGGGAAACCGAGCCCTCCGACTTTGAGTCGCAACAGACTGATAGCAATCCAACCGTCGGTTGGCTGGTGAGGAAGGAGTATCCGGAAGGGTGGAAGACCAAATTGACCGAGGTCCAGTTCCGCACTGCCTGCATACGCAATGGATACCTCTTCGACGCGCTTTGCCTTCAGGATCGCGCACAAACGAAGCAGGTCCTGGCCCCAGTCCAAATCGCTGTCAATCAAAATCCTTTCCGGATGCTGACCGGCCAACTCGTTAAAATACGCCAGGTAGTCAGGATGGGCTCGGATCGACGAGGTGAGGTGCCAGGCCAAGAGCGGCAGAATTACGGCGAATCCGGCACACCTCAGCTTGGGACTGCTCCAAAGCTTGGCACTGTTCCAAAACCGGCAAGCACCGACTCCGGCGATGATGGCGAACAAAGGAAGAATGGGGAGAATATGGCGCACTCCGATGTTGATGTGGCTGGGCATACACACCAGCAAGAGTGCCAGGGCTGCGACCACTGGCGCCGCTGCAATCCAATTTCTCTCGCGCCAGGCGGACTTTCCGAGGTAGAAGGTCCCCATGCCGATGAGAACCAAGAAGGGGAGTGTGATCTTCACGGCTAATGCGACAGGGAAGAAGTACCACCAGCCTCTCTCGCGGACCTGGCCAAGCAGGTAACCCTTATGACCCTGTGCCTCCTTATTGCGTAGGCTACTAAGTCCCCGGAAAAAAGCTGGTGCTGGGACCCCAGGGAACTCAATGGCCGCGTAAGCTACTTTGTGAAGAATGCCACTTGAGCCAAGCAGGCGAGCGAATTTGGCGTCCTGCCTTTCGGCAGCCGAAGTTAGCGAGCCCACTGAGAACCGGTACCCAGCCCAAACTACCAAACACATCACCAGAGCGGCAAGGGCAAGGCCTCCACGCCATTGAAATCGATCGGTTACCAGGGGCTCTTCTTTTTTGTCTCTTCCCAGAAATCGCCAAACCAACAGAGCTAACCCACAAGCGGGCAGGAAGACCAAGGCGCTGAACTTAGCGAGAGTGGCAAGCCCCACCGCGATGCCGAGGATGGCGGATCGAAGGTAGGTCGGCCGTTCCAGCAAGTTAATGTAGGAGATGAGGGCGCCGGTGAAGCCAGCGGTGATCGCCATATCGGTGGTGGCCAAGCCGGCATGAGCTAGAACAACCGGAGAAGTGGTGAAGAGCAACGTCGCCACGAGGGCAGGACCATTCCCGTATCGAACCCGAGCCCAGTACCAGACCAGGAGGGTGGCGACAAGGAAAAACGGCAGCGTGCCCAAGCGCGCTAGTGTCAGATTGTGTAGATATCGGCCGTGAGCAAGGAGGATTCCATTCCCTTCTTGCCACATGCCGTCTTGGCCGGCCAACCTGAGCCCGGACAGGTAAGGGCCTAGCGCGACGGCGACCCGTGCGAGCGGGGGGTGTAGCGTCCCCCAGTGTAGGTTCCCCGTTCAAGCCATTCCATGCCGGCTCCTAGATGTCCTGGCTCGTCAGTCGTCTGACCGAAAACCCGGTACGTTGAAATGATTCGCGCTGCGCCAATGCCGGCAAGCAACAGGAGGACGACTCCCACAAAAGTGCCGTGCCAATTACCCGGGATCGGCAGGATCAACCGTTTTCGCCTCTCGTCCATAAAGATGGGTTCCTGACTCGCTCGCTCGTGCTGAGAAGTCACAGAATATAACACACAGCGCGTAGAAGCTGCCTCTATCTCGGCGCCGCCCGCACGGCGCCGAAGAGATCAATATCCACACAGAAGAAACGCCGCCTCTCGATCTCGGCGTAGGTTTCCGCAAGTCTCCGCCGCGCCGATTCAGCCGCGTCGATTGCAGGCAGCCTCTCCTGATAAAGGACGGAGATCAGCCAGACTCTTTTACAATCTGCCGCCGAGGAGAGGGCCGAGTCGAGCGGGATTACACGCGGATCCTGCTGGTCGCCCTCATAGATGGACCAAGCCCAGCGCGCTTGGCGCTCCTCCCAGAGCGGAGCCACCACGGCACAGTCCGCCGGCTGGTAATCGCGGGCGACGGAAGCGAGGGCGTGCTTGTAATCCTCTTTGTAAGGGATGAAGTAGTTTGCGCGCAGCGACCAAGCACTATAAGCCAGTAGAAAGACGATGAACGCCCAACGCAGTGCCGCCGAACGCCTCGTGGAGATGCCGCGAGCCACCAAGATGTAGTAAGGAGCGGCACAGAACGCGATGTACCTGACCTCGTACGGCCGACGTAGAAAACCGGCGGTGAACGCCAAAGCCATCGGCACCGCGAGCAACAACACCAGGAATACCAGATTCTCCCGCTCGGTTCCCTCATCCGTCCTTTCGTGTTGTCGCACTACAAGCAGTCGCATTGCTAAGGCAGCCGGCAGGCAGAACAACACCCCTCCGACGATGAACGTCCACCAGGGAGCTGAAGCCAGAAGTCCGTTGGCCCGCCCATTGTTGAACGTATTCAGCGATGCGACGGCTGTGAACCAGTGCCCGAAGGCAGGGCCCGAATGCGCCCACGCGCTGAGCCTCTGGGCCTTTTGTCCGTGTAACGCCTGGCCGATGACGCCACTGGAAAGCCACGGCAGATACGCAAGCGCTAACCAGAAGATGCCGCCCAACAGCCACGTTGGCGGGAGAGAGTACCGGTTCCGATAGACAATGCCGAACAGGAGAAGAGAGCCCAGAACAAAGAAGCCGTAATAATACGTGTAGATGACTAGAGAAGTGAGGCACAGGAATGCGATCCAGAGCGGGAGGCGTTTCTCTCGCAGGGCCCGCAGGAACAGGTACACGCAACAAAGGAAAAACAACAGGAACTGAGCGTATGGCCGCGCTTCTTGGGAGTACATGACAGCCAACTGTGAGCAGGCGAGCAGAAGCGCCGACAACAATGCCGTACGGCGGTCGAACAGGTAGCGCGCCAGAGGATACATCATCAGGACCGCGAGAGTGCCAAACAACGCTGACAGCAAGCGGCCTTGCAACGGTCCAAAGCCAAACGCTCCAAGCCACCCATGAAGTAAGTAGTAGTGCAGAGGTGGATGTACGAGGTCCCGAACGAGGGCTGCATTCATCTGCGTCCACGGGAGCCGGCTGACACTCAGCGCGAACACTTCGTCGTACCAGACGCTTTGAGAACCGATTCGATACAGTCGCAGGGCGAGCCCCAGCAAAACCACGCCGGCGAGCAGTATGGCGGATGGAAATCTACGTGGCGGGGCGGCTTGCTGGATGGTCTCGGAAATAGCCCGCGGGACGATTATCCCGGCCACAAAGAAGGCCAGGGCACCGGCGAAGTAGATCGGGGCCAGTTGCCAGTTGGTGAGATCCCTGGCCAGCATCAAGGCTAGCATCAAGTCACACACCCCCTGCTCCCGGAAGGCTTGCGGACAATCGTCAGCAGGAACGAAGCCAGCCGGCGGCCATCGGACCGCACCAGGCCTGTCATGTAGACGGCGGCGCTGGCGGCCAAGGCGACCCCGACATTCCATCTCGCGAGAACCAGATAGAGAATCACCGAAACGGCGAGCGCCGTTAGTGGTGCGGCGAGCTGGCGGTGTACGGGGACTTCCACCACCAGTCGCCGCACCGAAATATACACCAGTGCGAGATTGAGCAGGAGGGCGATCAACAGCGCCCAGGCAGCACCTGGGCCACGGTAGAACGGGACCAGCGCAAAACCGAGCAGCACCGCGACCGCTGCCGAGTAGGCGGTACAGCGTAGCAACGTTTTCTGGTGGTTATAAGCGATCAGGATGTACCGATGATGACCGCTCAGCATGGCGACGGGCAGCATCCAGACTAGAATCGAAAACGAGTGCGAGGCGGGTCTGAAAGGCGGACCGTACATGAGCGTGAGCAGTTGCGGCGCCAGCGCCGTCAGCAGGGCGGCCAAAAACAGGCTGGCCCAGGCCCCCAATCGGATCGACCGGTCCATCAGTTCCAGAAGATACTTGTGTGGCAGGGCGGCACAGCGCGAGATCGACGGCAGCAGGTTGAAGAAATAGAGATAGACAAAAGTATGCAGGGCCATGACGGCCCGGTGGGATGCGCCGAACCAACCCAGCGACCGATCCGGGAAAATGAAGCCCAGCAGGACAGTGCAGAAATACCACATGAAAGCCCAAGCCAACTCGTTCAATCCGATGGGTGCGGCCTCTCTTATATGGCCCATGAGCCGGATAACGTGCAGATCGGGCCATGGCCATGCAAACCCCATCCTGTGCCTGGAAACGTAGAGGCAAAACACAGTCATGGCCGCGACCGAAGCGCACTCGATGAAGCCGATGTACGACAACGGCGATCCACGGCGGCACATCAGGAAAACCAGTCCAGCGAATCCCGCCTGGCGGACGATGGAGGCGATCCCGACCCAGTGCATCTGATCATGCGCCTGGAAGAACCACTGTAGCAGGAAGGGCCCGGCCAGCAGGCTCACCCCGTACAGGGCCAGCAGGATCTTCAGTTCATTGCTCTTGTGGATAACAAGAATAAAAATGCCCAGCGCCAGCATCGAGCCGAGCGTCAGGGCCACGCGAAGTCCCGTGATTTCGTGCAGGAGACGCGACGCCCGGTCCGGATGGCGGGCGACTTCCCGAGCGCCATACGATGCCAGCCCCAGATCCGCGGGCAGGGTGAAGAAGACCATGGCTGCCAGCGTGAATTCCACAGAGCCGTAGTTCAAAGGGCCGAGCACCCGGGCCAGGTAGGTGAAGCTGGCGAAGGTCAGCAGTTTGGCGGTGAATTCGCCGCCCGAGAGGAATAGATAGTTAATGGCAAGGCGCCGCGGTTCGGCTGCCGGAGTAACGCAAGCCGGTCCCTCCCCAGCCATGGCCACGCCGGCCGTCGCAGCAGCCTCCTCCATTACACTTTCCCACTGCATCCCTGGATGCTAATGAGCTTGTCGTGGTCTTCGGAAGGCACGCCGTCATCCAGAGTGGCTTTGACCTTTTCATCGGCCGCCAGCGGCTTGATCCCTTGCCACACCCTGGCGCCGATCATGGCCCGCACCAGTTGTTGCGGCTGATAGGTGATGCTGGGCCAAAGAAAGACCTCGTTGGTGCAGTAGCACGCTTTAGCGGCAATAGACTTCCGCAGGGCCTGCGCTTCGGGCGAATTCCAGATCTCGCGAAAACTCTTTTGGCGCAGGTTTCCGAGCGGCGCGTGGTTCTCGCAAACGCTCACGTCGCCATTCGAGTACACCACGGCATTGAGCACGCCGGCGCGGCACGGGACCACTTGTGTCTGAGTGGCCGCGGTCCGGGATTTTGCCCACTGCAGCATGGGTTCAACCAGGGCGCCGTACCGTCCCTCTTCGCGCGGGGCCCATTGCCGCCGGATATATTCATAAAGCTGCTGGTACTGCTCCAGACTGGGACCTTGCAATGACGGATTCTTACGATCGCCGCGAATCAGGGCCAGGTTGTGGTGGTCCATCTTCGGGCAACGGTCGAAAAGGTAAGACGTCAGCCGCCGGATCTCGTCCATGTTGACATCGGTGGCGGTGGAGATGGAGTGGATGCGGAGGCGAGGGTCGCTCTGCTGAAGTTTGGCGAGCGCATCGTAGGTCTGCATGGCCTTGTCAAACGCGCCCGGCGACCCTCGGAACTTATTGTGGAATTCGCCCAGACCATCGAGCGAAATCTCCGCCACGAACAGGTCCAGGCTCTTCTCCTTCAGTGTCTCGGTGATCTGTTTTAGAGTGCGATCCGTGAAGTATCCGTTGGTGGGCACGTAGATCTGGCGGACTTTGTTGTGGCGAATAAACTGGCGGCAGATCTCGCCGAACTCAGGCCGCAGGAACGGCTCGCCTCCGGAGAGGTTGAGGTTTTCGATGCGGCCCAGCGAACGCGAAAGGGCGAAAAGTTCTTCCTTGCTGAGATCATCGCGGCGGTTCAGGTTGCGCCAGTAAAAGCAGTGCTCGCATTTCTGGTTGCAAATGGAGTTGATGAAAAGAATCAGGAATGGCGGGCTGGGCAGATCCTGGTAGTTCCGCCAAGTAATGCGCGCATGGCGGAGGATTCGGTCAACGGCGTTCATAAGCCCCCTCTTATGCCGTTTGCGCCAGTCCCGCAGGAAATTCCGCTATTGAGCAGGACGGATGACGTCACGGCTCTCCCCTCCCCTGTCAACTCCATCATGTACTCAACAAGTTTATTGCTCCCAGCATCCAATACTACTTAGCTTAAGGCAGTTCCATGTCCCTGTAAAGATTGTGGGGGCAGTTTAATTACGAGCGAATTGTTCGAGGAAAACGGGTAACACTTTTTTGGTCTGAGTGATGGTGATCACTCCGTTTCTCTGTAACCAAGTTTCCACAGCTAGACGCCGCACCCAGCAGCAACGCCGAACAGTCCTGCCGAGGGATCCTCGCATGGGGGGAAATCTTCTGCCCGCTTGATAGCAGGTCGAACGCAAACCTCGGCGCCCAAGCCATCGATTCGAAGGCAGGCGTCCTTTAGGAATTGTACTCGCACCCGCACCGGCCACAATGGTTAGCGACCCCGTGTTTATACCTCCCCGCCAGAGTACCCCAGAAATGATTATGTCTTGCCTTTGGCCCAATCCCTCCACTCTGCCTCAGCTCGTGAAGCCAGCAGACGCCGGTTTGCGCCAAGTGAGGCGAGTCAACCGATTCCGGACGGGAAAGCTGACTTTTCATTCCCAATCCGATCGCGACGCAATCGATCACGTGAAAATCATTGATGGGATACCCTCAACAACTTGGGCACCCTCTGCGGCGATACTCGAGAGTGGCCAGAAGCCGAGGAAGACTACAAGAATGCTTCAGATATTTATCGCCGTCTGTGGGTTATAGATCATAAATCCTACGGCGATACGTTGGCATCGACCTTGCTAGGGTTCCATCGCCGTACTGGGAGGTAGCACGTAAGCGAGGTTTGGGTGCGATACGAGATGTGAATTATTAGCCTCCTCAGCGGAATCTGTGGGTACAAAATTGGCGCAAAGAGCTGAAGGAATGTACGTTAGTATGAATCTTGATGGCCAATTGTTGAGTTTCAATTTGGAAAGCCGATCAATGCCATAGGAAAGTCTGGTTGATTGCCAAACCCAGTGTTATACTCGACGACGTTCTGAAGGCAACCGATGGAGGAAAAGTATGTTTCACTTAATCTGGTATATTCTTATTGGGCTAATCTCGGGGGTTATCGCGAAATCCGTGATGCACGTGCACATAACGATCTTCTGGACGATCGTGCTCGGCATCATCGGATCGATCATCGGCGGCGGACTTACCCACATGCTTTGGCGCCCGACAAACAGCCGATATCATCCCGCCGGCCTCATTTTTTCCACACTGGGCGCGATCCTGGTTCTCTTCATTTGCTATAAGCTGAACATCCATTTTCCCCAGGTCCTCGTATTCCGATAGGACGGTCACGTCTCGGGCTGCTCGAGACCTTCAAGACGATTCGCATAACGGTGCCTCCACCGCCCTCATGGCGGAAGTCTCGTCGCTTATCTCCTGGCGGCTCTCCTCCTCCAGGTTATTCCGGTTGATTCGGAAGAAGCTGTGGGCTAGGTTCCAGCGGACCGGCCCATTGCAGGAAGGAACTTCAATCCGCTTCTGGCGCAGCGCACGTCGAATCCATTTCAGGAACAACTTCTTCGTGCCGCTGACCAGCACCGGCGAGCATCCCAGGCCGATAAGCGGTTTGATCGCTCCACGGCGGTTGAGTTCCTCGTTGAACCAACGGGCCCAATCCGGCACGACCGGCAAGGCTTCTCCACAACCCAATGAAGCCTCCAGGGTGGCAGGTAAGGCGTACCGCACCTGCCGCGTGTGTGAATTCGGATTGAGAGAATGCGTCTTCCCACTGTGGTATCGACGCGACGTCAGAGGTTTCGGGCACGGTCGTGCCCCTCTTCGGCGCAGGATGGGCAGCGGGTCACATTGTTGTGCCCCCCTGTGCGGAGCTTGGTGTTGATGTGATCGAGGATTCGGAATTCCGGCCCACCCGTGTGTCTTCTCATCTCCGGTTCAGCCTTCGGCTCTTATGGCAGGAGCTGAGGTGGGATGGCCTTCCCGGCAATCAATCGGGCAAGGTGGTGACCGGTCATCTTGGGGAGCGAATTCAGGTAGAACATCTGCTGCTCAAGATCTTCATCGGCACCGTCAAACCAGAAGCGCTGCGCTGCGCCCCGGTGAATGCCCAGCGATCCACGGATGGCATTGCCGTACCTGCCGGGCTTCAACACGGCGCGCCGCTGTCAGGAACTCGTTGCGAAGCTGGTTGAATTCCGAACTTGCAGCCGAACCGTTCCCATTGTTGGTCGCAGGAGGTGAGGCGGGTCGGTCAGCGCTTGGCTTGGCGGATCCGTTCCCGCCAGAAACCCTGGAACCGTTCCCAGGGGGCGGAGTCTCAATTGGCGAGTTCGAGGGAGCGCTGCCAGGAGTGGCCTCCGCAGGAGAAGGGGCTTCGGCGGATTCGGTCGCAGAAGAGCCATTCACTGATGCCGGATAAAACTCAGCCGCGACCTCCGGTGCCTGCTCTTGCTCATCCTCCACCACCTCCAAGACCTTGCTACCGGAACCGAGTAGCTTTCGGGTCTCCGCAAACAACCGTGCGTTCTCAGTCAGGTTAGCGATGAGTTTCCGCATGTCGTCGCCTTCAACCTCCAGACTCAGCGCCCAGATGGATGAAGTCTTCTTCCTCTTCTCCTTGCGATCGAAGTACGTGGCCTCCTCTGGGCGAACCGTCAGCTTGGCGGTGATCCCTGCCAGGCGACCACCCGTGAAGGTCTGGATCTCCTGCAAGGCAGACGTCATGCGTGTGCGGCGCGCCACGTTGCACTCCCCTCCTAGATCAGGAGGGGGCCAGGGGGTGGTTGACCTTCGCTCTCCTTCTCAGACCCACCACCCCCCGACCCCCTCCTCAGCCGAGGAGGGGACAGACACTCCCCAGCCGCGGGAAGTCCGCCAACGCCAAGCGTAGATCGCCACTCGGCTTGCACTGGCCGACGGCAAGTTCCGGGCATCCGTTGCCGCACTGTGTCCAAGGGTGTCCGCCAGGCTTTTCAGCCGTGCGCTGGGTGGCCGAGGCACCATCTCCGCTCAGTGGCCGTCCACCAAGCGTAGGAGTTGGGGAAGACGTTCTCGATGTTATCGTCGATCAACATGATGTGGAGTTCGCGGCACTGCTCGCCATAATGCCGGGTCAGCTCCGGACCGGCTTCCCACTCAACCCGGTTGGCCGACTTCTTCTTGCGCAGGAAGACGAAGTGATCGAGCTTGGTGGGATGGTTGCGATCTCCATTGGGTGGCAGGCCGATGGAGACTTTGGTGGAAACGGATAGCCGCTGGACAACACGGCCGTCTTGGTCGTGCGTGACACCAATGATCATGGGAATCCTCCTCTTCAAATAGGGTTTAGCCGACGCTCCGCATCGGATGAACAGAGGCAGCGGTTGGTGAATCCGGACGGTAGACTAGTGAAACACTCCCTGTATTATTGACTGCCAGATGGCGCGCTGGCGGCTGGAGTGCAATATTTCGGTTGCGAACGAGCCGGGGCGTGTATTCTGCTGTGGTCCAGGATGTCCAAATGGAAATCCTGGCTAAGACGCATGAGTGCAAAAGCAACTATGCCCTTGATGCATGCAGCGACGAGAGACCAATCCCGGAGTTGGGCGCTCTCCGGGCCGTTCCCTACTTTAGTCCAAACGTGGCGCTGCCGACTGTGGCACCTGGCCCAGGCCCCGGGCAACAACTATGATGGTCAGATGAGCGCAGATCCGCGTCATGAGACGCTTGCCCGGACCTGGACCTGGCACCTCGTTCGGTTTGTATTGTCGGCAATGCTGCTCTGCCAGGCGCACGGCTATGCGCAATTAAGACCCCAGCCGCCATGCGGAAAGGAACCCGTTCCGCCCTATCCTGGTCTGGATGATTCGGCCATCGTGAAGTTATGGAGCAAGTCTGATTTCGGCCGCGACTGGAGACCGCCCGCGTGCACCGGTTGGGCTGCGGTGGGCTTTACAACGTTGGTAACCACAGTCGCGCGATTTCGTCATACCTCGGGAGCTGAGGGCTTGCTTCGCCACATCGGGGCAATTTCAAAACTCGCGGGCATGCGCTACTGGTCGACCACTCACCAGCAATGGGAAACACTAATTGTGGATGCCTACGCTCTGACCGGCTCGCAGACTGGTCAACGCCGCGAAGACTTTTTACCCAATGAGATGAAGGAGGGCACGGTACTCAACTATGAACAGGTCGATAACCGTTCTGGCAAAGAGGTCTACCGAATGCATGTTGCTGAGGCTTCGGCGGACCGGGTCGTCTTCGATGTCGAGAACGTCAGCACGATCCGCTATCTCTTCGTGCCCCTCTTCCACCCGGGTGAGATGCAGTCGATCTACTTTCTGGATCGCGAATCGGAAAACGTCTGGCGATATTACAGCATCGTGCGCACAGGAAAGAACGCGAACCGGCTGATCACGGGAAATGAGTCTTCCGAGGTCAACCGGGCCGTTGCGTTCTATCGCTACCTAGTCGGAATTCCCACCGACCAGGAGCCGCCGGCGGCGCGATGAAGGCAAGAGTTTGTGGCTCTCGCAGCTTTGCTCACAAATACGCCCTTAGTTCGACCGACGCGCTGATTCGGAATGCGTTCAAGCGGGTACTGACCCCGGCTTCTAGGACGATTCTGGGGCATTAAAGGCCCTTTCCTCTGGGAAGTCAGACGACGTAATGCGAGGTCTCGGGGCGCGAGGAGGTTCAGGTTTTCACTCAGCTTACCTCCGCCATCCGGCCGAGTTCTTCAGCCGAAACATCATCGGCCGGCTCTCGTCCGGGTCCGTCGACCCAGCCAGGCTTTCGCTGTACATCAGAAGTCCTTGCTCGGATTTACTCGGGTGAAACCGTACGAACACTCCCGCCCGGATCGCTCCGCTCTCATTGACCTTCATGGCTCTCACTTCGGCGATCTGACCCGTCAGCACGTCTCGATGCTCCCAAATCCACCGCCGCTGTTCATTGGTTGACTGGAAGGAACCAACCTCGCTCTCTACACCAGTCGGTCCTTCCACAACCATGGCTCCCAGGCTGCCCGCGAACTTCCCCGCGCATTCAATCCACTGCTTTCTTTTGCAGGGCACGATTCAAGGCCAGTTGCCGGGTTCCAAGCTGCTGGGGCGTACACAGAAGTATCTTCGCCCTGCCGAGAGCAATTCCGAACAGCAGCCTTCCAGCTTCATGGAGGAATGTTTCTCCCACGCTGAGAGCCAGGTTCGCCAGACGATTCATCTTCCACCTCGATGGGGGTAGGGAGTGGACATCTGCGCCGCTTGAGTAGGCGTACCATTACAGGGAAGAATCGATTGGAAAGAGAAGAGCGATCCCGCAACGGGGGACGACACATTGCTGGAATGCAGCACCGTCGGTGGGAAGACCAGTCTGTACGGCGAGCGAATAGTTGAGTATCTATGTGCTTTCGAGGCTTAAGCGCTGGAATTAGTGCAGCTTTGCGTATTCCGCCTTGGCTTCCTTCAGGATGGGGACGTCGGGGTCGGCGTCTTTCCAGACCGTCAGGTAATCCTGATATGCGGGGCGGGCCTTGGCGGTGTCGCCCTGCATGGCGTAAGCGCGTGCCAGTCCGAGGCGGGCCAGCGCACCCCAGGGAAAGTTCGCCACCAGTCCTCGGTGGTCGATGAACTTTTGAAATTCCGCTGCCGCCGATTTGCCGTCGTGCAACATGAGATAGGCTTCTCCCCGCATATACACCGGGCATAGGTATACGGTGACCATCGTGGGCTGGCCGAGTTCGATCATGCTCGCTGCCTTCAATAGTTCGACTGCCTGGTTGGGATCTTTGCGCTGCAAGGCGACCCCCGCCCGGATCGTGGGCAGCCAATACCTCTGGACCAGCGTGTTCAGCGGGAAGGTCCTGTCGAGTTCGGCCGCCAACTTCTCCGCCTCTGCCGTATCGCCTGCCCGCGCCAGGGCCAGCGCCGCTATGGCTTGCACATCTCGGTTCGGGGCCAGCTTCAGCCCCGCCTTGGCGTCGGCACGCGCCTGCTCCCGGTTGCCCGATTCCACCTCGCGCAGCGCCGCCGCTGTCTGATATGTTGCGGCGGTCTCTTTAGCGTCGTTGTGCAGGGCCAAATCCATCGCCCGCCGGGTCAGCTCGCGGGCGTTTTTCAACTTCCCATACCAGGCCTCGGTGTCCGCATCCCCGGCCAGTGACCCTCCTCCCGTTTCCGGCTTGCCCACGGCAGCCGCTGCCAACTGCGCCATCTGTGCCGTATCGCCCTTCAGAAACGCCAACTTGTAGCGGACCCCGAGCGAGTTCCAGCTTGCCTGCTTGCGCTCCGCCTGCTTGCACACCGCCTCCGCCTCATCCAGGCGGTTGAGGGCCACGTAATCGTCGGCGAGGTTCCCGTATCTGATCTCAGCGTTCGGATCCCGGCGCATTGCCTCTTGACTTTCCTCCAACGCCTTTTCCAGGTTTCCAAGTTCAGCGGAAATGAATCCCAGGCTCGTGTAAGTCATAGCGTCCCTTGGGTAGGTCTGCTGCCACAGTTCGTATACGTGGGCTGCCTTCTCCAGTTCCCCGGTTGCGTACAGGTAGTAGGCTGCCTCGATGGAAAACCGCTCCCGTTCGCTCACCTTCTCCCGCAGCTCGTAAGCCTTGCGTGCATTCTCCGCCGCCCGCCCGACTTCCTGGAGGTTGCCGTAGGCAACCGACATGGCTCGGTAGGCCATGGGGAAGCTCGGATCGAGTTCCGCCGCCCGCTTGTAGAGCGGCAGAGCGGCGGTGGTCCCTTTCGCAAACTGCATCTTCTGTCCCAGGCTATACGCTTTCAGCGCCTCCAGAGATGGTGTGGTCGCTTCCTCCACCGGCGTGGCGTATTTCTCCACCGAGGCGAGCGACTCGCCCAGCTTGCCGCGCAGGCTGACGGCCGCATTGTTCAGAGCCTTCAGCACCATTTCCTTACTAGCCGCCTGCTCCTGGGCTTCCGCCAGCATGTCCCCCGTATTGCAGTTCACGGCCTTCAGGCCAATTACGTACTGGCTGCCCAGCCCCGCAATCGAGCCGGTCAGCATGGCCTTGCTGCCCGTGCGCAGGCAGATCTCTAGTGTGACCTCCGGCGTCAACCGGTCACCGGCGGGACGACCCATCAGCTTCAATGTCTCATTCACTTTGCGGTCGGAAACCAGGGCGAGAAAGGGCGATTGCTCAAGCTGTACCGAAAGTCCCTGCTTCAGCGTGTCGTCAAATACGCTGTCACCGGTCTTGTTGTCGAAATCGGAAAGGACGATGGTGTCCTTGTCGGTCAGGCGGGTCATGGACTGGCGCGAGCGGAAGTAGAGCGTTCCCCCGACGGCAGCCGCGACAAGCATCAGGGCGGCGGGGACAAGGACCTTCCATAGTTTCCTGCCCGCTACAGGAACTTGGGCCACTCTCGCCTCGCTCGATGGCGAAGGCCGCCCGGATTCCGTGTCGCGCTTCAGCCGCTTCAGGTCAGCTTTCTCCTGAGTCTTGCGTTCCGCCTCGGCCGTCTCTCTTACCAGACGCTCTGCTTCGGCGGGTTCGCGTTCTCGTTTGTCCTGCTCTGCCTTTTCTCGCGCCCTTCGCTCAGCCTCTACTTCCTCCGCTGCGCGAGGCCCGGTCGGCTTCACGTCGAGCCCTTGCAGTCCGCGAACAATCCGGGGAAGGATTGCGGAAGCCCCCTCAGGCGGGATCTCGATGCTTGAGGCCGTGCCAAGAGCTACCCGCCAAGTGGCGCGCCGGTTTTGAAATTCGACATGCGATATTCCCTTCAGCACGGGAACAAATCGCTTTCGTGAGTCGTGGCTAAACTCAACTTCTCTGCTCACTTGGTCTGAGCCCAGCGACTCTGGCGATATGACAAGGACAACCGCGTGGCAAGCCTCAATAGCCTCGCCGATTTGCGTCAGATAAGAGACCCCTGGGTCGTTGTCTTCCTCGTAGCACCACGTCGTGTAGCCCGCGGCGTTCAAAGCCCGTGCGATCTCCAAGGCAACGTCCTTGTCCTCTTCCACGTGGCTGATGAAAACGTCGCTCATTGCATCCCCTCATCCGCCTTCGCACGATTCTCAATAGCCCATGTCAGTCCGAGATGCCAACATTCGTAGGTTCTGGCAGCCTTGCTGTTTGGCGCCACTGTCGGCGGAAGCTTAGCTTGAATGGCGTCCACGCGTGCGGCGACATGGTCGTGCGCCGCCTCCTCGCTGACATCGCAGCGCTTCTTCCTGACCTGCCCCCCTACGACCTCATCCTACCCAAACCACTCTGCCTGCACCATAAGGCGCATCCATTCGCGGAGGTCGGACTCAAAGGTTTGTTCGCAAAAACCGAGCTCGCGAAAGACGGTTGGCGCGTCCGGAGCATCGCGCAGCCTCTCCGAGAGTGCGCTCAGAATATGATGGACCGCCTCAAAACGCGCCGCGTTGCGAGCAAATTCGTTGGCAGCGCGATGGATGCGGAATCCTGCTCCCATGGCAGGGAGCGCCGCGGCAACCACGCTCAGCAATCTGCTCCAGTCTTCCGTTCCCCGTCCGATTTCCACCGCCAAGTGGGCCAGGACGAAGGCAACGCTGCCGAAAAAAAGAGCTGGACCGACCACCCGCGTGTGCCGATCTCTCCTCTGGTCGCGCCGGACCGCCCTCGACAGATAAGCCATCTGGTAGTGGAGGCGCTTGCTGCGATAGTAATCGATCAGCGCCTTCAGGTTGTCGGGGGAGAGCAACCCGGAGGTGGGCGGTGGCGGGTGGACTTCCGGTATTGTCCCCTGGGCAATCCAGCCCTGTAGGACAGAAAAAGTAGTAGTGGCGACATCCTCCACCTCGTCGCAAAGGCGCTCCTTGCATTTCTGGACCTCCGCCGGGTCCGCACTCCATAGCCCCGGCTCCAACAAGGATCGGAATTTCAACAGTCGCAAGCTCTCCGCCTTGTAGCGTTCCAGAAGCCACTGTTCCTTCAGGAAGGTCCCCATGCCAAACAATACAATGAGCATGGTCGATATGGCGGCGGCTGCCTCGATCAGCGGCACACTCCAGCGCCAGCCGAAGGGAACCACGTGGTCAGCCAGGCCGGAGAGTTGAATCGTGGCCAGAACCACGGCGGCCGAACCCAGGATTGCTACCGCCAGGGCGCGGTGTCTGTATTTCTTCTGGAAGCGCAATGCCGCCCCATCGACCTTCTGGTAGGTGGGTAGCAATTCTTCCTGACAGTGCTGGAGGATGCCACGAAGCGGCTCAGCAGCAGGCATGTCCGGCGAGTCGTCTATGTCGTCTTTGACCGTTTCTCGACAGGCCAACGCGGCTCCGGCCGGGCTCGGAAGCGACGAACTCGGGTTCTCTTGAACACTCACGGCGTATCCCTCCTCGTTGGCGGAGTTCCGGGCGACATCTGGTTTCGGCGTCGCGGCTGCCCCCTGAAAGCAAGCGGCGCAGCCGTGTTCCTGCGTCCGTACCTACCCCTTCTCGACTCGGTATCCCATGGCGATCATGGCCTTCAGTGTCTCGAGCGCGGTGCTCCGATCATACTCCTTCTCCGATTCCGAAAGCTCCTCATAAGGCACCAGGGACGGGTGCTCCTTCCTCGCGTCATCGCGCTGCGGACCGTGGCGCCATCCATCGGCGAGGCGCTGACGAGCCCATACGTCGTGAGCGTTCCTGGCCAGCAACTCGGTCAGCTCGAGTATGTCGTCGGTGAGTTTCACCCGTGAGGTATCGATGGGCTTCGGTTGGTAGGGCGGAGGATGCTCTGCCACGTGTTCTCCTTTGAAGGCAAGACTAGCGTTAGAAGAAAGACCCGCCGCCGGATGCGTTGCCCGGAAGCGAACAACTCTTGGACCTGCTGCAAGCGAGTCCCCCCATGTGCGGTGCCCATTGTACGCTTGCGTCAAAGGGCATTCAAGGGGCGGGGTCCACTGTTGACGGGGCTCACTACTTCATGATCCTCCGCCACGCACGCGAGAAGCAGTGCTGGAGCGTAGATGACCATGAGCATCACCAACCCAGTGTCGATGGCGTCCTTGCCGAGTCTCCAGAGACGGGACTTGCGGGGATAGCTTCGCGAGTTCTTCCAGAAGGCCAGGCCCAAGAGGGCTGCCATCAAGGCAGCCCAGAAGAGCCGGTAACGGGTTGCGAGTGACATGCAGCCTCTCCTTTGGGCATTGATATACTTGACTGACAGCACGGCTAAAAATCTTGAGCTATCTCAAATAGCGGAGTTCAAGCTCTGCCGAGACTTCTTTGCTAGTGATACGTGAGAATCTGTTGCTGAAGGCGATTATATAGGTTCCCGGAGGAAGATGGAGGTCTATTCGACCATTCGTGGTTCTTTCGGTTGAATAGTAAGCTCTTGCCTGGTGCCCGTTAATCCAATTATCAAAATCATCGGAATCCGTCACGACCGCCTGGATGTCGTTGCCCGAGCCTCCGGTTGCACGGAATGACCCCACCAGTTGTGCATTAGTCATCTCTGGGGAAATGGTCAAAGCCCAAGACCGATACTGGCCAGCCCCTACGGGCATCACACCCGAGAAAATCTTCTCCGTCATGGGTTGGCGGACCGGCAGGACCGACCTTATACCGCCCGTTGAGCCAAGCGGGGGCGTATTCTTATTGCTGAAGTTCCATATGAGGAAAAAGACTGCCCCGAGGATGATGACAGCCGCCCCGAACACCTTCCAAAGCACTTCAAGCGAGTGGGTCGCCTTGCCCTGGCTTGGTGCGCTGGTGACAGACCTGCCGCATCCTGGGCAGAACGCCGACCCGTCAGGCATGTTTTTCCCGCAGGAGGCACAGAACATAGCGTGCTTGGATACCACTTTGCTTGCCGTTTGTCAACTGTGAAGTCTTTTACACAGTATTACCCTGTGGGAGGCTTATAATGGCCAGCAAAAATATGATTACAAGGGATTGGAAATGGTTCAAAGACAATTTTGCATCAAGAGCCTAGAAGCTCCACTTGACGCACAAGTGAATGGGAGAGAAAATGACCCATGTCTGAAAAAGCTAATCTCTTCCATCGAATCCGTCCCCATGCAGAATGGGAAGCGATTAAGTGGCTCGTTTCCCTTGGAGGCCCGGTGTTGATAGCCGCTGCATATGCACTTTATCAGAAGCTTCGCCACCTAACCCTGGACTGGTATGTGTTTGGGGGCATGTTTCTGTTCTCTTTGAGTCTTATTATTGCGGCGTTCTGGCTCAGTGCCCGCAAGTTCTCACCAGCAGGCAAGGAAGAATCAAGTCATCCCGCAGATGCCCCACCCACCATTACCCCTCTCTCGGAACTTGAGATTCAGAGCCGGATATCAATATATCCACATCAAACAACGGCAACTGCATGGTTAAACCAACCGGGGAACCTGCGGATTGCCGGGTGTGTGGTTATACATAATTGTTCTCGGGAACAGATGACGGTTCTGTCTTTGCAAAACCTTAAAATAACGCTCGGTCAAAATACCGTATTGTTTAGCGACCATACAATAAACATCAGAGTTGAAGTCGGTCCTAGAGTCTTCTATGAGCACTTTTTTTCAATTGATTTACATGAGGACCAAGCGGAGAAGGTTCTGGAAAAGTTTCACGGCGTTGATTATCGTGAATTCGTGGAGATTGGTGTCTCTGGGAAACTCGTGTTTTCCTATGCCGGGAAGGAACACATAAAGCCTGTCGACATGGTCTTCAACACGGAAGCCAGACGATAGGCTCCGTCAATGCAACCGGATTCACTATTGATAAGACAAGGGGTCTATGAAATGTCAACCGGAATTGGTCGAAGGTCCTGAAGCCTGGAAGCGGTTTGAAGGCGTGATGAAAAACGTCTTGGCAGTTCCTCATTCCGAGATTCAACAGCGAATCAAGGAACAGCGGAGAAAAGCCGCAAGCAGTCCGAAGCGGAAAACCAAGCCCACTGCATCCCCTGACGCTTAGCCTGTCACTTCCGCTGTTTTCCCAGTGAGTTGCTTATACATCAACCGTTTTCCCACCGCCTGCCTCACCGCCGCCACGAACCTGCCCGAATCGTCACTTTCCTCACGGTTGTTGTAGCGGAACGCCTGCTCGTCAAGATAACGGAACAGGTGGAACGGCTCGACCGAGACGTAGGTCCCACGGATTCCCCGCTTCAGCAGGCTCCAGAAGTTCTCCAGCCCGTTGGTGTGGACATTCCCACGGACATAGCATTCTGCATGGTCGATAACCTGATGTGCAAACTCACTGAGTCCTTCATAGGACTTCAAGGCATCGCTGTAGACGCTCGACCCGACCTCGACGTTCTCCCGCACAAGCCGCTGCAAGGACTTCTTGCGGCGGTTCTCTACCACGGTCGCCCGAACCTTCCCGCCCCGCTGGAGGACCGCCGCCACGATGGCCTTCCCTGAAGGTCCGGTCCCCGTTATCTTCTCGGCCCGCTTGTCCTTGTGCATGTTGCGGGCAAGACCGCCGATGAACGTCTCGTCAACCTCGACCTCCCCGCCGAGCTTTCCTCCTGTTTCTTTATCCTGCATGGTGAGCCGTACACGCTGCAACATAAACCATGCGGTCTTCTGGGTGACCCCTACGGCACGGTGGACCTCCCAGGATGACACGCCGTTCTTGCAGTTCGCCAGCATCCAGACCACCGGGAGCCACTTGTCCAGGCCGATGGGCGAGTCCTCGAAGATGGTCCTGACCTTCAGGGAGAACTTCTGGCATGGGTGTTTCTGGAAGCATTTGAAAACACGGGCGTTGGGGAGGTACTTCACGTCGGTCGAACCGCACTGGGGGCAAGTGATGTGGCCATCTGGCCAGCGCAGGTTCACTATGAAGGCATGGCAATTGTCGGGATTCAAGAAGAAAATTATGGCTTCTTGGAGGGTGGTCGGGGTATCGGGTGTATCCATACCCATAATATACCTTCTGGATATGGTTTTCTAGGAAAAAAGTGGAGTTTTGCAGGGGTTTTTTGAACGGGATAGGCGTATAATCCGAGCGCAGAAAGGAGGTCATGATGGATGACAAGGCTAAAGAATCTCTGCTTTCTTTTCTATCAAGCCTATTATCTAGATGCCACTCTCTTGAACAGAAAGTTTCGATTGCGGAGTCTCTTCTTCGGGAACACGCCCCGGAGCTGCATAAGGAGTACCTTCAAACGTTAAGTACTCCGCAATTTCGAGGCTTCTCTGTGAGTCCCAGTCCAGAACTGCAAGAGCTGCGCAAAAAAATGCTTCGGGGTCCAGATGGCGAAGCTCCCTCGTCGGAATAGGCGGGCAGGGTCCTAAAGTGCTTTTGAAATTTTCAAGCCTGTCTTTCATGCTCATATTGGATGATCCTCCTTTCTAGATAACCGAAAGTCGAAAAGGCCGGTCAAAAGGACAATACTCATGAGTCAGATAAAACCTGCTTGTGCGATTGCATTTGGCTGTACGGTTCTTTTGATGTTGGGGTGCGTGGCCTGTGGCCAGCACGAAAAACAGCAAACGGCGCTGGCGGACCAAGCCAAGAAAGCGCAGGAAGCCCAGCAGGCCAGCCAAGCTGGGCAAGCTGAGAAAGTTCGGAAAGCGGAACAAGCTCGCCAAGCCGAGGAGGCCAGGCAGGCCAAGGAAACGATGGAGGCGATAGCAAAGGAATTGGGGGATAAAATCAACGCCGATGTTGGACACATGAGCCTATCCTCAGATTCCCTCGAACAATTCAACGAGTACAAAATCCAGAATCTCGGCATATTCATCAACCGCAATACCGGCCTATTGACCACCATCTTCGACTGCAAGTTCAATGGAGGCTACTCGTCCTTGAGCAGGATGCTGGTGCGCCTCTTTGACGCAAATGGGGAGTACATCACCCATTTCGTCACGAAGGAATGGTTTATGGCCCCCAATTGCGTATGGCTTAACCCCTACGACCCAAACGGCTGCCGGAAGGAAGCTCAGTATACTCGCTCATTGCTTATTCCACTCAAACAGCATTCCAATGTTTCGCAATATAGGATTAACCTGCGCGATGCAGCATATGTCCAAAATGCGGAGTTTGGACGGTACACTGAGCCTGCAAACTGATTTCAGGGGGTTGCTGAGGTTTTTTGAGCGGGGCAAGTGTATAATCCAGGCGCAGAAGGGAGAACCGCATATGCTTGGGGACCAAGAGCTTGAGGACCGCCTGAATTCTATCGAGGAACGGCTGAATCGATTGGAGCGAAGCCGTCCGGGAATAGGGTCGGGTGGAGACACAGAATACTTTGGTCAGCACATTCAGCTAGAAACGCTTTCGCAGAAGGTGGAAGCGCTGATTCGATTCTTGGAAAAATCCTATCCCGAGATTCGCCAGAACGTCGAAGGGGAATGTACGAAAGCAAGAAACGCCGAAGAGGAGAATCTAAAAAATCAGATAGACTCGGCAGTTTTTGGTGATACTCACGATTGATTTTCCGCATCGTAGCATTAAGAATATCCCATGTTTCTAGCCGGGCAAGACGCTTTTCAATAGACTCAAGGCGGGCATTCAATTCTTGTCGAGAATAGTTATGATTGACCCGTTCGATAGGCATATCGGCCCTCCTTACTATGTAACTGAAAGTCAGGAACATGCCAAGGACCCTGACAACACTAGAAACGGACGGGCACTATGATAGACAGGATAAAAATCCTGTTGCTTATTGCTTTCTTTGTGAGTCCCGCAATAGTTGCGGTCGCACTTGACTGCGGGGCATTGAAAAACTGTAGCGTTGGCGCAAAAGCCCTTGCCGTGCTGTTCCCGTCGTTCGTATGCGCAGTTGTGTTCATTGCGCTCATCCTGATTGCACATTGAGTCAAACCCCTAGTCTGTCAGTCAAGTATATCAATGCCCTCCTTTGACATCTGTGAGAGTTGCGGCAGCCAGCATCAGCGGACAGTCTGCTAGGCCGCTTGTTGGGTTGTTGCTTCAGGAGTCGTGCCAGCCTCGCGGGCAGCAGTGAGTTCGGTGTGTAGCAGGTTCTTCGCCAGGCTTAGGACGTACTTCCTCGTCGGTGTGAAGCCCAGATCCCGGCGCGTGAAGTGGCGAGCACCGAAGTAACCGGCGACCACGGCACAAGCAGCAGAGAGAATGATGATGAGATTCTTCATGATTCGATTGCCTGCTTGGGATTAATGGGATAGTAGGGACGATCCCGCAGGCGCCGGATCAGCCTGGCCGGGGCAAGCCCCGGCCCTACCTGGATTGTTTTCCTCTTGACACCGGAACCGAGTCATGGTAGCCTATTCGAGTTGTCGCAAGAGAGCGCTTCGAAGCCGGCGCGGGAATGGATCTCGAAATCGACCCGGCGGATGGGGAAAATCGCGAGGAAATGGAAAAAAGATACTATTTTGACGGAACGAAGCTACCGATCTATTGAAAACACAGGACTTAGCTTTTTCAGAGGCCAAAAACGAACTGGTTTTTGAGTGCAAGAAAGGCCAAACAAAGCCAAAAAAGAGGCCAAGAATTCACCTTTTCAGCTTGATGGCGTCGACGATCTCCTCCAGGCGCGAGGCCACCATCGGCATCCGGCTCCTGGGCAGCTCTTGCTCCGTCCAGCGGATGGCCGCTGCGATCTGGGAGCTCGGCTGCATCCGCCGCAGCTCTGCCACGATGCTCTCCCGATTGAGCCAGAGCAGGTTGAACCAGGTGATGGCATTGACCACGTAGCCGATGCCGGTCTGACCCCGCTTGGCGTCGTTGAGCATGCAGCTCACATAATAGTCGTCGTACTCCTGGACTCTGGGATGCCGGTCGAAGAGGGCATCACCATCGTCGATGACCTTTACTTCGGCAGGCGTGGCCACCACCCAGGGATATTCGGGCAGGGTCTTCCAGTGCTTCACGATCTCCGGGTCAAGCAGGGCCAACACGGAATCGTCGAAGTCAGCACCGTTGAAGCTCTTGGCCATACCTGGTGGGGTGCCCTCCGGACTGGCTGCGAAGCCAAGATGCACGAACATCACGGCGCCCCGGTCGATCCCGGCAAAGCGCTCGAGCCTGCGGCCCCGCAGCTTGCCTGATTCCCTGTGCGAGGCATTGGGGTTCCTGAGCGAGATGAACTCGCCGTCAAACCCGCCCAGATACACCGAGTCCACATTGGGCAACGTTGAACGCTCCCAGTGCGGATAGCCCTGCTTGTCAAAGACAAACGACTCGGGGAAGAGATACCTTCGCACGGCCGCTCCGGCCAGCTCCCGCCGGTTCTCCTCGCGGGTTTCGCGAGCGATCAAGGCGCGTTCCGGTTGAAAGATTCTCAAGACACACCTCCGGTGTGATTAGGGACATTGAGTGAATTGGAAAGAGTCTTGACTACGGCGAGTTAAGATCTAATGCGAGTGAGAAAGCGGTTGAACAGTTACTTTGTGGTGCAGCAGTCGGTCAGCTTGTTGCCAGCCTCGACCAAGGTCTTCCCTGTGGCCAGCGTTGCTTTCAGTGTCAGCTCCAAGAAGGTAGGCATTACCGTTGACTTGACATAGTTGATTGTGGCGGCGGCAGCCTTGTCGGCTGCCGTGAGCCATCCACCAAACAAGCTTGTGAACATCCGATTTGTGTCCATGTGTCCTCCCAGGACAAGCCCAGAGGGATCTCTCGACTGCGATGTTCGTGGAGACCCCCCTGGGCTCGAAACGTCTAGGTAGGGCCCTACCCAGACGTCTCCTGGTGCGCAGGGTTATTGACCCTTCCGGCCCTCGCGCGATACACACAGACCCTCCCCCCTGCCAGGGAGGATTGGGTTTTATGAGCGAAAGGAGGATTTGGGCAGGTTTTGGCTACCAGATTAGCCTCGCGCGGGGACTTGCTTAACTTAGGTGCGTGCAGGATGGTTTAGGGGTGTGGTGTGGCAGGTGAGGTATTGGCTTTTGCAGACGGGGGGAGGTTGTAGGGAACGAGAAACGGAGAGTCAACTACTTCGGCAGGGTCGATTGGGAGTTCTTCTTTGGAGTCATCATCGTGCGCTGCTTGCAGACTTATACCTCTGCATTACAAAATTGGTAGGGTGAAATGACGGGGGACTGAGGTGGGTAAGGCTATGATTGCGTCTTGGGCGGCTCTCGGCCTGCACGCTTGGCCGGGGGTCTCCTTTGGCTAGGGCGGAGAGCGTACAAACCGCCGCTTCTCACGCTGACAGTTCGCTAACAAAATGGGGCAAAACCAAGCAAAACGATCAAAAGGTGGAAGTGCCTCTGCCCGAGTTTTCAATGAGTTAGAGCGGGTGGATTGGGCTTGGCTTGATTTAGCAAACCGCCGCCTTAAGCCACTCGGCCACCTCTCCGTCGCTCTAATCTCAAGAACCTGGCATTGATTCGCTCTCATTGTCGATGTTTAGGCCAATGGTTTCAGAGGAGACTGCTGGCTTCTCCTGCCCGCCGTCCGAAAGCTTCGATGCAACCCTCGCCGTTTCCCTCCCCTTCTCCCGGCTGACTGGTAGGTGAATTCTCTTTTCAAAGGGCTGGCCTGGAGCAAATGCTTTCACCTCCTGTGTAGAATGTCAGAATTAGTGAGGTTGTGTGCCACACTTCTTGGGAAAACGCGCCACAACTAATGACAAGACCCGATTCGCAGCCGGCAACCCTGCACGTTGCGCGGGCGCAATGGCAATGGGAATCGAGCGACAGCGCAAGGTAACTTCTGAGTGCGACAAACCAGGAGCTGCCGGTCTTCAATCAAGACTACGGCGTTACTCGCGATCAATCCCAGCGAGTGCTATGCCATCACAAACTTCCTCGAACGGAACTTCTGGGGAGTCAGGGTTGCACTTCAACGAGTAACGCGTACGGCACTCATTTGACGAGAAGCCGACCTTTCATTCCAAATCCGATCGCGACGCAATCGATCACGTGAAAATCATTGATGGGATGGGGACCTCGCAACGGTTATCCGAGTGGCAGCACGTTTCGGTATGCAAGTCACGCAACCAAGCAGATTCTCTTGGGGGTAGAGACGGGGGCGTTGGTATGGACGGCCAGTCTGTGCGAGTGGCTGGCGATGATCGGCCAGGAGGGGACCAGTGGGAGCGGACCAGGTTTTGGCGACGTACAGGTACCTTAATAGGTATTGACTCCATTTATCTTGACATTCCGGGCCCGCGAGACTAGTTTATGGTCCGATAGTTTCAGTCAACACAATTGCACGACGAACCGTTTGAGGCTGCTGCTGCGTATGTGACGCGTGTTGTGTTCGCCGTTGCGTGAGGCGGCCATGAAAGTGCAAGTCTCCTCTCCTCCTTCTCTCTCTTCATCTCTGTTCATCTTCTTGCGCACGCCAAGGAGGGCCCGATGCGAGTGGAATTCTATCGCTCGCTGTCGCGCCTGGTGGCCCGCGTCGTGCGTGCAGGGGCGATGCACGTCACGACCGACGCGCAGACTCCTGGCCAGAACATCAACACGGTATCCGGCGGCAAGCGGCCGGGCGGCAACCCCTTTTTGCAGCGGCAGAGCGAGGTGAAGGCGGAATTGAGAACTACATAGAGGTCATGAGGAACTTCGAACTCTCGTTAAACGAAGTCTGACAGAGCCAGTAACTGACACAGGAGGTTGTCATGAAAATTCGTATCGAAGTCGGAGGAGGCAATCACCGCGCGCCATTTCTAAATGTGGCGGAAGATCTAGCACCGTCCGTCCAGGTCCCCACGATCCGACGGCAGGATGCCCGGAAACGCGGCCTGACTCTTTGCGCCTATCTGTTATTTGCGGCGTCCTTAGCTTTTCCTCAGGAGTTTCCAGCTCCTCGGAACATCAGTGATAACGGCTACTCGATGATTCCAGCAGTCGCCACCGATCCGACCGGGATGTACGTCTATGTTCTATCCCTCGAAACGCCTGCGTATGGTCCCAGGGGACTTTCGTTAATGCGATCGACCGATGGTGGCGCCACGTTCTCAACCCCGATGGATCTTGGCGTACCTTACGGATTCGAGCCTTCGGTGAAGGTCGACAGTACTGGATCGGTCTGGATCACTTGGTCCGAACAGACCATTATTGGGGTCATGCGGTCTGATGATCACGGCTCAACTTTTACGACGCTAGGACCGCTTCCGGTAGAAGACCTTTCGAACGTACAGCCCCCCCTTTTCGTAGCACGCAGAAATCCGGACATCGCTGTTGACTCGCAAGGAGTCACTGTCGTATGGCAAAGCGTCATTGGACCGGGCAGTGTCCCTGAAGAGGCCAATGCGGACATCTTCGTGACCCGATCCACTGACCGTGGGGCGAACTTTTCTCCCCCAATCAACGTTTCCAACGATCTAGTCTACTCGGCTGACCCGCGTGTCGCAACTGGCAGCGGCGGATCCATCCACATTGTTTGGGGAGATCCCAATTCGGGACCGGTGAAGTACGTTCGGTCGCTTGACGGCTCGACCTTCAGTTCTCCTCAGGACATAATTGGAGCCGACAAGCTCTCGCGGCGCCCCAGGATCGCGATCAACGGAGCAGGCACAATCACCGTCGTGTCTGAGGGAACTTTTTTCGTTCGCTCGACAAATAACGGGGGTTCATTTACACAGCCGCAGAGTATCGGCGGGCTGGGGAACCAATATCCCGACGTAGCCGTGGAGTCCAATGGAACTATCGATGTTGTTGCACAGGTCTACGGATTCAGCGGTTATCCAACACCGCTGACATTCGCTAGTTCTTCAGATGGTGGCGCCACGTTTGGCACTCTCACGTTTGCAAACACGCAAGGGGATGTCACTATGCCAGGCGGCGGGGTACAGGAGACCGGTGAGCCGCGAATCGCCGTCGGATCAGGTGTTCACATTGTGTGGTTCGATTTTACAGACCCCAGTTTTGACACCTTCTACACAAAAGGCTCACCCATCGGGGAGCCGTTGAACCCGGACGGCGGCACGAACGTATATCAATTCGCGAACAACCTCTTTAACTATAAGGTGACGTACCCGGCGCTTCTTAGCCCGCCTATTAGTCCCGTGTATCTGGCGGTATGGCCTGTCCTAATTTCGCAGACTGACCTGAACGCCCGCCTTGCGGGCCAGTTCTCTGGTGCAACACTCGTCCCCTACGATGGGACCGGGGGCTTCGGAGTTCTCTTTCGGGCCACATGCCAGGATTCGTCCGGCAATCCTGTTACATGTCCCCGGACCACAGGCCCTTACGACGTCAAGACCAGTTGGAACTCTCCCTCGGGTCAGACCATTAGCAACCCGGCGTTCCTGATGGCCGAAATTAAGCCCCTCGGGTCGCAGACGTGGGAGAACATCTTCACAGGCTTCTCCCAGACGAGAATTGATCCCACAGTCGGGGGCCGGACTGCGCCTAGTTTCTCTGACTTCGTGGTGGTCGATTTAGGCACTAGCGTCGGCCCGGCCCCGACCATCACCATCGCCGCGCCAGTGAATAACGCGGTTTACGCCCTTAACGAGAGTGTCTCGGCTGAGTACTCATGCAGCGGTTCTTACGTGAAGTCTTGCGTTGGTACCGTGCCCTCAGGCAATCCTGTCGATACCTCGTCAGTGGGCAGCAAGACGTTCGAGGTAAATGCGATTGTCTCTTCCGGCCCCTCGGCCGATAAGTCTGTGAGCTATACGGTGGTGGGGTACAACACCAACGGCTGCCTGTTGTACGACCCGACTAGATCTGTCAAGCAAGGAGCTACCTTCCCAATCAAATTGGAGGTCTGCGACGCCGCTGGTCATAACCTCTCCAGCCCCAGCATCGTCGTGCATGCTGTTAGCGTGTCTATGGTTAGCGGTGGTGCACCTCGTGCTCCAGAGGCTTCGGGCAATGCCAATCCTGACTCCGACTTCCGCTTCGACAGCACTCTGGGTGTCGGGGGCGGGTACATCTTCAACCTCAAGACCACAGGGCTGTCGAGCGGCACCTGGAATCTGAACTTTACGATTACGGGTGACCCAAGTACTCATTCGGCGAAGTTCGGTGTGAAGTAGCGAACAGGAGAAACGAGGGCCCCGGGGAACCCCGGGGCCCCTAAGGAAGGCTCCGAGGCAGGCGGTGGTAGAGACATCCCAGCCTGCGCGGGAGTGTTTACAGCTAGCTACGCACAGGCACCTTAATAGGTATTGACTCCGTGTTTCTTGACATTCCGGGCGTGCGAGACTAATCTATATGCGGATAGTCTCAGCTAACACAATTGAACGACGAACCGTTTGAGGCTGCTGCTGCGTATGTGACGCGTGTTGTGTTCGCCGTTGCGTGAGGCGGCCATGAAAGTGCAAGTCTCCTCTCCTGCCTCTCTCTCTTCATCTCTATTCATTTTCTTGCCCACACCAAGGAGGGCCCTATGAGCGTGCAATTTTATCGCTCAGTGTCACGGCTAGTGGTGTGGGTCTGGTGTGCAGCGTCGATGTACGTCACGACCGACGCGCAGACTCCTGGCCAAAACATCAACCCCCTAGCGCTGAGTACTGGAGACCAAGAGCACTGGGGGCTGGCCAGGGGTAACCTTAGGCAAGTTGGTCTTTTCCACTTTAGGGGGGCGTTATGAAACCAAAAGTCTTGTTCTTCCTTTCCGTAACTTTTCTACTTCTTCTGGGATCGGCCTCCGTTGCGTTCGCCCAGTCCCCCCCGCCCGTGTCGTTCGCGACGGCGGTGAACTACCCGGCAGGCGCCTATGGTTATCCCTGGCAGGTCGCGGTGGGCGACTTCAATCACGACGGAAAGCTGGACTTAGTGACAGCCAACATGGTGATGTACAACGTGAGCGTGCTGCTGGGCAACGGCGACGGCACCTTCCAGCCAATGGTGAACTACTCGACTGACTATGGTCCCAACTCCATAGCGGTGGGGGACTTCAATGGCGACGGAAACCTGGACTTGGCGACGGCCAACGGCATCGGCGACGTGAGCGTGTTTTTAGGCAACGGCGACGGAACGTTTCAGCCGGCGGTAAACTACCCAGCGGGTAACTACCCCCAGTCGATCGCAGTGGGGGACTTCAATGGTGACGGCAAGCTGGACCTGGTGGTGACGAACAATGAGGGCAACAACGTGAGTGTGCTCTTAGGTAACGGCGACGGCACCTTCCGGCTGCCGGTGAACTCCCCGGCGGGCGCCTTCCCCTTTGGGATTGCGGTAGCGGACTTCAATGGCGACGGCAACCTGGACGTGGTGGTGACGAGCGCGTACAACAACTTCATAAACGTGCTGTTGGGCAACGGCGACGGCACTTTCCAGCCCCCCGTGACCTACTACGTAGAAAGCGCACCCTTCTCTGTTGCCGTTGGGGACTTCAATGGTGACGGCAAGCTGGATCTGGCGGTGGCAAACGTCCAGAGTGCCAGCGTGAGCGTACTCTTGGGCAATGGCGACGGCACCTTCCAGCCGGCAGTCGGCTACGCGACAGGCACTTCTCCCTACTCGGTCGCGGTCGGGGACTTCAATGGTGACGGCAAGCTGGATTTGGTGACAGCAAACGACTACGCCACCTTCGGGTTCGTGCTGTTGGGCAACGGCGACGGCACTTTCCAGCCGGCGGTGAGCTATACAGCCGACAGCGCGCCCATCTCCGTCGCGGTGGGGGACTTCAATGGTGACGGCAAGCCGGACTTGGCGGTGGCGAACCACGAGAGCGGCGACGTGAGCGTGCTGTTGAACGACACGCAACCCCCCATCAGGGAGCTGTTAATCCCGAGTGGCGGCACGAACGCGTACCAGTTCAACAACAACCTGTTCAACTATAAGGTGACATACCCGGCGCTCCTTAGCCCGCCTACTAGTCCCGTGTATCTGGCGGTATGGCCAGTCCTAATTTCGCAGACTGACCTGAACGCCCGCCTTGCGGGCCAGTTCCCTGGGGCAACACTCGTGCCCTATGATAGGACGGGAGGTTACGGAGTTCTCTTTCGGGCCGCGTGCCAGGATTCGTCCGGCAATCCTGCGACATGTCCCCACACCACAGGCGCTAACACGTTCTACACCAGTTGGAACTCTCCTACGGGTCAGACCATTAGCAACCCGGCGTTCCTGATGGCCGAAATCGCTCCGGTCGGCACGCAGACGTTTACGAACATCTTCACCGCCTACTCGCAAACGAGAACCGACCCCACAGTCTCAGGGCGGACTGCGCCTAGTTTCTCTGACTTCGTGGTCGTCCAGAATATAGGCGGCACACCTCCGACCATCACCATCAGGACGCCAGTGGATGGCGGGGTTTACGCCCTTTACCAGAATGTTTTGGCCGACTACGACTGCGGTACCAGTCCCGTCTTTAGATGCCTCGGGACGGTGCCCTTAAACAGCCCTATCGATACCTCGTCAGTGGGCAGCAAGACGTTCGAGGTCAATGCGATTGTCTCTTCCGGCCCCTCGGCCGATAAGTCTGTGAGCTACACGGTAGGGTACAACACCAACGGCTGCCTGTTATACGACCCGAATAGATCTGTCAAGCAAGGAGCTGCCTTCCCAATCAAATTGGAGGTCTGCGACGCCGCTGGTAACAACCTCTCCAGCCCCAGCATCGTCGTGCATGCTGTTAGCGTGACTATGGTTAGCGGTGGTGCACCTCGTGCTCCCGAGGCTTCGGGTAATGCCAATCCTGGGTCCGACTTCCGGTTCGACAGCACTCTAGGTGTCGGGGGCGGGTACATCTTCAACCTTAAGACCACAGGGCTGTCGAGCGGCACCTGGAATCTGAACTTTACGATTACGGGTGACCCAAGTACTCATTCGGCGATGTTCCGTGTGAAGTAGCAAACAGGAGAAACGAGGGCCCCGGGGAACCCCGGGACCCGACTCCGTGAGGAAGGCTCCGAAGCAGGCGGTGGCTGAGACATCCCAGCCTGCGCGGGAGTGTTCACGGCTAGTCAAGTTCGCATAGGAGGCAGAGAGCGCCATGTGTGCGCCCGCCGAACGGTTTGTGGACGGCGAGCCGGGCCCTGTTGGCCCAGCTTTTTTTAGCCTCTATTGGTCTGAGACCAGCGAGTGGAATCAGTATAGATAGGGTTGAGGTCGGCGCGTTGGAGAACGTTATCAGCTCCGGCTTCCTTGCGAATGTCTTCCAGCAGGCGAAGCGCCTCGCGATAATGGCCCGCAGCTTCCGCGCCTCTGCCTGTCAGGCGAAGCTCTGTAGCCAGGAGGTAATGACCCTTGGCACTGAGTGTTGGGAGTCCTAATCTTTCGGTCTTTGCCACGGCCCGGTCCAATTCCTGCCGGGCGCGGGAATAATCTCTGGTGTTCACCAAGGCCTCGGCCAGGTAGATGGAGCATTCTGCGGAGAGGTACTTCAGTCCCAGGGTGTCTGCTTCCTGGGCCAACCCCTTCAAGGCCCCGATGGCCGCCTGGGAGCGCCCTTCCTTGACGGCTGCTTTCGCAAGGTTGAATTTGGAGATCAACACCTTGCCACGATCGGTGGTGTGCGAAGCCACTTCCATCGCCTGTTCGTAAAGACTCCGCGCGGATTTCAAGTTGCCTCGGTAGAAGAAGCTGTCGCCTTGATAATTCAAAATCTGGGCCACGAAGGCATCGTTTTTAAGCTCGCGGGCCAGGCTCATGGCTTCATCAAAACTCTTTTGAGATTCCTCCCCGCGCCCTGCCTGAGCCAGCGCGTCGCCGTAGCCGCTCAGGACCTCGAACATCCAGGAGCTCCGATCACCCAGCTCTCGAAAGGTGTTGAGAGCTTCTTGTTTGGCATTGACGGCCGCGCCATAACGCCCCTGGTAGGCGAAGAGGGTCCCCATGCAGGCCGACTCGAAGGCCGCACCTCGCTTATCGCCCGCGCTTCGGTAGAGTTCCAGGGCCCGGAGGTAATAGGCCAGCGCCTGGTTGTATTGCCCCATGTTTGCGGCCGTGTCCGCCAGGTTGTGCACGGTCTCGGCAATTTCGTTCGGGAACTTGCTCTTCTCGCGCAACTGAAGAGCCTGCTGAAAATAGGTGGCGGCGTCATCGTATTGCCCTTTGAAGGAATAGCTGCTCCCGATATTGTTCAAGCACAGTCCCTGGTTGGTTTCGTTTCCCAACTCGCGCTGGATCTGAAGGGACTCCTTGAGGAGGCTCAACGCATGGTCGTGCTGGCCGCGTTCCTGATAGAAGCCGCCCAGATCGATGAGAGTATCGCCAACACCCTTCTTGTCACCAATCTCCCGGCGCAGTTGCAGGGCCTCCTGGTAACTCTTTAGCGCCGGCTCCGAATTCCCCAACCGTTCCTGGATCTGAGCGATATTGTTCAGACTCGCCGCTATGCCCCGCTTGTCGCCGATGCGGCGCTTGATGGCCAGCGACTCCTGGTAATTGCGTAGAGCTTCATCCTGCCTGTTTAGCAGCTTGTAAGCGACGCCGATCGCCTGAAGAATCGCGGCTTTCTCTTCCAGGTTGTCGAGTTGAATTGCAAGGGTTAGCGCGCGATTCAGGTATTCGAGTCCGCCCTGCGGATTCCCGCTCCTGATTTCCACGCGGCCCATCCCCAGGAGGGCTTCGACGTGCTTTGGGTCGGCCTTCAGAACTTGCGTGTAGCGCTCCCGCGCCTTGTCGAACGCGCTGGTATCTTCGTAGAGCCCAGCCAGAATGAACTGGACGTGGGTGTCGTCCGGCAAGACCTTAGCCATGTTCTCGTAAGCCTCGATGGCCTTTGGGTAATCCTTCATGATCTGCGCATGGCTGGCTACGATCCGATACTTTTCCTGTGGCGGCAAACTCTCGCTCAGGTCCACGGCCTTACGGGAAGCTTGCTCGGCTTCGTTGTCATAGCCCAGGTTGGCATAAGTCTGGCCCAGCTTGGCATAAGCGAGTGCGAACTCCGGATCTTCCTTGGTGGCAGCCTCGAACCGCTTTTGTGCCTCCAGGTTTTTCCCCTGACGCAAGAGCTGAAGCCCCTCGTTGTAGTCACGCAGCGCCAGGAGCGACTTCGAGCTAGGTTTGAACGCTTGCGCCTGGAGTTCTTTCATCTCCGACGCGGGTAGGGCCAGGTTTTCCCGGATGGCTTGCGCCAGACGGTCCACCGCTCCTGGCAACGCGCCCTGGTTGGGCGCCTCCGCCTTCAATGTCGCAGTACGGTCCCGTTTCAGGTCGCGCAAGGTGGCATCAATGCGAATCTGTTCCCCCAGCTTCGCGTATTGTCCCCAGACAACGGTCTCCGCGTTGCTAAATTCGGCCAGGCGGCGCAAGGTGTCGGGATCCAGAGTGGAATCCGCCGTGATGCGCAGATCGTGCAAGATTTGATGCAGCCGGTCAGAAGAAACTGTCCGCAGATAAGACGAGTTTCCGACGTCCGTACTCAACCATTCGGCAAGGCTCGATCCGAGCCAGTCCAGCGACGGGTCACCGGAGGCGTTGCGGAAAGGGAGAATGGCCAGCGAGATGGTGGGCCCCGAGGGCTTCGGCTTGACTGCCGGCGCAAAGATTTTTCCACGGAACACAAGGCCGATGGTCAGGAGCATAATCAAGGCTAACCCCGGCGCGATCCATTTCGTCGGGAACTCCTCCACCATCCGGAAGCGCGGCATGTGAAGAGTGGTGATGCCCCTGCGGGGGCCGTGACGGGCTTCGAGGTCCTGCAAAATTTCCTGCGCGCTCGCATAGCGACGCTGCGGGTCAATCTCCAGGCACCGGACCACGATGTCATTCATGAACTTCGGAATCGCAGGATCCAGCTTGTCTGGCGGGACGGCTCGCTCCTGGGTGCGCTTCAACAAGGCCACGACGGGGGTTGTAGCCTCATACGGCGATATGCCGGTAAGCAACTCGTAGAGAATAATACCGAGTGAGAACAGGTCAGACCTTGAATCGATTTCCTCGCCCTTGGCTTGCTCTGGCGACATGTATTCCGGGGTACCCACCAAATCGCC
>JBEKUR010000009.1:0-68309 GCA_049514855.1 Terriglobia bacterium | reverse complement strand
AACCAGCGCGCCGGTAATCGTTGCCAGCGCTTTGCCCGCGTTCAGTTGTTCCACCGACTTGCGGTCATCCTTGGTCAATTGACGGTCCAGGCGCGCGAGCCGCGATGCCAACGAGGAAAGCGCATCCGGCTCTCGGTTTCCGAATGCCACTGCCTGGAGCAGCTTCTCGAACGAGACCGAAGGCTTCCTTTCCAGCGGCTGCGTGTCCGACATCTCCTGTTCCGACAGACCCACGGCGTCCACGATAACGAAATGCGTTTTTGACTTGGCGTCGGGGGTCACGGATTGAAATTCCGTGTCAGTCACCACCCGCACGCCGCGTCCTTTCATCTGCTCGAAGAAGTTGCGGCTCCGCACGGTGCGCATGAAGAACACGATCTCCAAAGGGCGTACGTCGGTCCCCGTGGCAATCATATCTACCGTGACCACGATGCGAGGATTGTAACTGTTGCGGAAGTAGGAAAGCAGGTCCTCGGCGTCAAGGCCGCTGCTTTTGAAGGTGACCTCCTCGGCCTCGGTCCCGTCAGCCAGAGTTTTCTTGGTAAGCACGCGGGCCACATTGGTCTTGTAAGTGATCTTCTGGCAGAAGTCATTGCCTTTCCCGAACTCTTCGCGGACGATCTGCACAATGTCATCGGCGTGGCTGTCATCCTTGGCGAAGATCAGCGTCTTGGGAACATCCCTGCGGCCAGGGAAGATGTCGGTGAAGAGCCGATCCTTGAACGTCTGGACGATGGTGCGAATCTGGTCCTTGGCCACGACATCGCGGTCCAGGTCTTGCGCGGCGTAGCTCAAGTCCTCGTCGAGTTGCTCCCAGCGGAGTTTACGTGTCAAGCGGTCGCGCCTGTCCACCCAGAGGCCTGCGTTGATCGTCGAACCGTGTTCACTAATGACCGTGCGGATCCGATAGAGGTCGAAATCGACGTTCACGCTATCGGCGACGGCTTGGTCGTGGTTGTATTCCATGACCAGGTTCTGGTTGAAGAACCCGAATGTCTGTTTGGAAGGCGTGGCCGTAAGGCCGATGATGAAGGCATCGAAGTATTCCAGAACCTGCCGCCACAGGTTGTAGATAGATCGATGGCATTCGTCGGTGATGATGAAGTCAAAAGTCTCGATGGGAAGCGCAGGGTTGTAAGTGACCGGGAGGGGCTCTTTAATGAGGGCCCCGAGATCGAACATCGAGCCCTCTTCCTGAGCTGGGTCGAACTCCTCCTCGCCTTTAAGCATCGAGTAGAGCCGCTGGATGGTCGTGATGCAGACCTTGCTCACCGGGTCGAGCTTGTTGGATTGCATGTGCTGGACGTTGTAGAGCTCGGTGAACTTCCGACCGTCGTCGGGTGTGGCGAACTGCTGGAACTCTTTATAAGTCTGCCTGCCCAGCGTACTGCGGTCCACGAGGAAGAGGATGCGGCGGGCCTTGGCGTATTTGATGAGACGATAAGAAAAATTGCAGGCGGTGAAGGTTTTCCCGCCGCCGCTGGCCATCTGGATGAGCGCTCGCGGGCGGCCGTCGGCGAGCGACCGCTCCAACCCACGGATGGCGCGCTCCTGCGCGGCCCAAAGCCCCTCGCCCGTGAGCGGCGGTAGACGCTTGAGGCGGGCGTGAAGCGTTGACCCAGGCGAGCGGCTTTCTTCCATCAGCCAATCCGCCAATGTCTCCGCTTTGTGAAATGCGAACACGCCACGGCTGCGTGCTTCCGGTTCGAGCAGGTTGGTGAAACGTGTCTCGACACCCGTGCTCTGGTAGCAGAATGGAAGCGGACGGCGGTAGGCTTTCAGGCTATCGGGCAGGCCCACGCTGTACTTTTCAGTCTGAACCTCGTAACCGGTGAGCGTCTCACCCTCTTTCTTTGCTTCAACGACACCCGCCGCCGCGCCATCAACGTAGAGAAGGTAGTCGGCAGAGCCATGCCCGGCCTTCAGCGGGAACTCCCGGATCGCCACTCCCCGGCCCGCCGTCACGTTCGCCTCGCTGACGTCCTGCACCTTCCAGCCAGCGTCCGTCAGGAGCTTGTCAATTTCTCTCCGTGACTTCTCTTCCGGCTTCTCTCCCATGGCTGCTCTGCTGGAGATTATACCCCCATAACGCTGTTTACCCACGCGCAATTGGGCGGGTGGCGCAGACCCGCCCACCATTGAGAACGGGGGACCTTCGGCCGCGGCGCGTCTGCGACATGCTGATTCCGCTTGAGGCTGAGGTGGAATCTCTTCATGCCCCGGCTGCGGGATTTTTACGGCCTCAATCATCTTCATTACGTGACCAATAGAACAGGATTCAGGATTGAAAGAGCAGGATTCAGGATTCAGGATTCAGGAGTCGGAGGAGCAGGTGTCAGGCGTCAGGTTTCAGGTGTCAGGTGCTGGGGGCTCAACGGGGATTCGGGAGTCCGTATTCAGGACACAGAACGAAAGAACCGGAGACAGAAGTGAGGAGACAAAAGGAAAAGCATCCGCTTTCTGCCTTCTGCTTACTGCCGACTGCCTACTGCGACTTGCGACGCCCATGTCGCGCAACCCATACCGGTAACCAGACTTCATGTCTCTTGACAAGCGGAATAAGATAGGCTAGTATAGTATGTGATGGATTCAGGATTCAGGATTCAGGGCGGGAAGAGCTGGGGACAGGGGCAAAGAATAGGGAATAGGGAATAGGGAACAGGGAATGGTTAATTAGCTGGTTTTTTTTGGCGCCGGTTACTGCAATGTCCACATGAGGGGAACTCGAATTGACAAGACCGTTGGCAGGCGCTTCGGCACAGGACAGGATGTCGCCTTGGACAGGGAAAAAGATACTTGGTAATTTTCAAAAATGAACGAACAACGCGGGAATGTCTATGAAAACAAAGGATCGCTGTGGAAAACTTGCCAGCGAAGCCGGAATGTCATAGAAAACAAAGATAGTTACGCGTTGGAAGCGGGAATGTCATTGAAAAGAAAGGAGGTAGGTGGTAGGTGGGCAAAAGCAGGTTTCAGGTGCCAAGTGCCGGGTGACTCCGGGCTGGGGGACGGAGGCCTGCCCGCCGCCGTGGGCTCACGCGCTACTCTGCGCTACGCGGTCCCATCCCGCCATGCGGGACCGTGAGCCATCCCGCTTTGCGGGACCTTAACGTTTTGGGCGTCCTTGTCGCCCAGGTTTATCAGGTAGGGCCGCATCGTCTTCGGCTCGACCAGCCGCCCCGAGCCATCCTCGGTGTAGTTGGGCTCCACCAGGTCGGGGGATACGACCAAAGTCGGTTTCTCATGCCGGCTGGAGAAGGTTGCGGCGAGAGAAAGGGCGTCAGGGGGCAATCCTGCGCCGTCGGCCGGACGATCGGAGAACCCCGCGCACAAGGCGTCCGCACGGGCCAGCAGTTCGGCGGTGCCGCCGAAGAACCCCACCCCGGGTGATTCGGGGGCGATCAGGCGGACGAAGCGGATCTGCTGTTCGAGCTCCTCCTTCGTTTGGGCCCAGTTCTCGCCGGGATTGCCGCCTTTCCCGACCCCGAGAACGACGATCGTCTTCGCCAGGATGCCGTACCTCCGCGCCGACCAGACTTGGCTGGCGATCCACCAGTACTGCTTCTTGTCGCCCACGTAGCTCTCCATCATGACGAGGTCCGCCACGTCGCGATAGGCCTCCGCCAGAACCTTGGGGATGGGGCCGCGCATCTCCCAGACCGCGAGGGCCAACTCCGGTTTCCTGCGCTTCGTCTGGCGAAGAATCTGGGCAGATTTCTCATCCATCCGGCCGCCGTAGTCGAAGCCGAACTCGTCGATCATGACCACCGGCCGTGGGTTTCCGCCGTAGTTCTGACCCACCAGGTTGTCGACTGCTTTCTCGATGGGCGAGCGCAACAGGTCGAACCAGGTGTGGCCGACCCCCATCACCACACCCCGCACCCGCCAATACTGCCAGTCCTCCGGCTTCGTCGGCCCGATGAACGTCACCGAGCGCAGTTGCTTGGGATCAAAGTCCTTCGTCGGGCTGTAGGTGAAAGCGATCACTTTGTCCAGGCCCAGGACCTTTGTCTCTGCGCCCTTCGCCGCGGCAGGACGATCGGTTACCATTCCGCCGAGCATGGCAGCCAGCAGGGCCGCCGCCCTCACCCCAGGCAACCAGGAGTGTCGTATTTTGACCACCATGAACACAATCGCTGGGATCCGTTTGTCGCAAGGAATTCCGCCACGAGGCTCCGGACGGTATCCTCGAAGCGTTCTGTGGAAAGCTCGCGGCTCCTTTCGCGCAGGTGCTCTACGAGTGCAGCTTGCAGAACTGGGTTTTCCAGCGCGGACACAATTTTGTGAATGGCATCGTCGTCGTTCTCGAAAGTAAGTGACGGATGATCGACAATCTCGGTCTGGCCGCCGCCATTCGGCACAAATGTGAGGCAATCTGCCTTCACCAACTCCGCCACCGCGATCCCGAACGCCTCGCGCTCACAACCATTGATCCCGAACTTATGCCGGGCCATCAACTCACGTTTTGCCTTCCCCGCTACGCGGCCTTCAAGGAACACCCAATCTCGGTGCCGCGAAGCCAGCGCTTGCACCTTCTTGGCAAAGGGTGAGTGATCCAGGCCGCCGAGGATGTGAAGATGAATATCAAACCCCCGCTGCCGCACCTGGTCGAGAATGCCGATTACGGCGTCCATGCGCTTTTCCGGGACCACCCGGCCAACGCACACAAATCCGTCTTCTCTTTCATCCCAGGAAACGACCGGAAAATTGCCCGGCACGGGAGGGAACTGAACCCGGCGAGTGATCAATCCAAACTCCCGTTCCAAAAGGCCGGCCGTCCACTGCGAGTTCGCCACGGTGACATTCTTCTTCCAATTCTCCGCGCGGCTGGGCGCGAGCCTGTCGCAAAGTCCCAGGTAGGCCCTTCGCAAGATCGTGTCGCCATACCACCAGGCCCGCACCGTGGTCAGGCTGGGATGGAGCGCTCGTTGGAGCTTGGGGGCGAAAGAGAAGTCCGCCACGAACTGGATGAGCGGTACGCCGAAATCGCAGGGATTGTAGTGGGAAGTGATCACATCGAAGCCGGGCGCCAATCGGCGGCATTCGCGTGTGAACAGCGCGCCGCGCAACCCTGCAAACTTCGCGATGCGGTGCAGCCCCAGGGGCAACCGCACCTCATGGATGGTGAATTCCCCCGGCCGCAGGTCTGTGCCGTAGTACGCGTTCAGGCTCGGCACGTCGACCTTGCCGCCTGTGACGAGCGTTACGTCGTGGTCGCGCTTCAGCGCCTGGATGGTCCACAAAGCCCCTGTCTCCGAGCCCCCGTACCCAAGCCGGGGATGAATGACTGCTACGCTGGGGCGTCGCAAGCCTTTGCCTCCGCCCTTTCTTTGTACGCGATCATGTGAATCTGGGTCCAGCGGGGGGGCATGTCAATATGGGTAAATCCCAAGGTTCTTACGAAATCTACAATCAACGTCACATTCACCTCGGGTGGCAAAAAGGATGGATGAATTTCGCAGCACAGCAGCTTGCAAGCCGGGTGGGCCAAAGTTTGCTGCAAACCGCGAAGGACAGAGTACTCGTATCCTTCGACGTCGATTTTTACGGCGCGGGGAATGGGAAGGCCTTCCGCGCGCACCACCCAGTCACCTTGCACGATATCAACCTCTTCCGCGGCACTCTGCTGCCCGGAGTCGCCTTCGTGGGCGACCAGGGACGGGCACGCTGCTCCTCCCACAAAGAGCCGCCCCGCCGCGTTTTGGTCCCCCAACGCTTGTCTGAAAATCCGAACATTTGACAGTGTGTTTAGCTTCAGGTGATCTAGAAGTCGCTCGTAAGCTTTCACTTCAGGTTCGAAGGCGATCACTTGGCCCTCGTCACCGACGACTTTGGACATCGGGATCGTGAATTGGCCGATATGGCTCCCCACGTCGAAGAAGACGTCGCCCGGGCGAAGGGTGGAGATCAACACTCGCATGAAATCCTGTTCCGCTACAAGAGTTCCCTCCACTCCTCTGAGCTCGGCGGGGGTGCAAGCACGGAACTGCACGCCAATTCCGCTCAAGCTGGCGCGAAGTATCTTGCCTGGCGACACCGCCCATCGGTAGTAGGATTTCCTAAGGACGTCCGTAAGACGTAGGAATCGGGCCAGTGCCAACAGGTCGGAGCGATAAGCCAAACGTCTCAAGGCGTTCATTTCATCCTCAGGAACTCGCCTTTCAGAATGCGCCTGGGAACAGCGATGTATGCGCGGCGAGCCATCTGATCAGGGCGAATCTCCGGCGGTACTCTGTTACCTCGCCGCGGTCCATGCTTATCGGGCCTCCCTGACGCTCCGAAATGGGACGAAAGGATGCACCCGCATCAGGCCCCGCCTCAGGCTTTGTTTCTCGTCCACCTGCAAGCCATGCCGCCAGGCTGCCAGGCTGAATAGGACCGTTAGCACAACGGCGACGGCAGCGCGGGCCGGCAACCCTAACCCCAGAATTGAAAAGCCGGCCAGCAGCACGGCCAGGCCGGCCAGCGAACTCAGGGCGATCGCCATGCGACCCGCAACCCAGGACCGTAGAGGCACGAGTCCGAGCCGCGCACACATCCACACCAAGAGACAATCATGCACGACCACCCGGATCATCCAGGCCAACGCTGCGCCGGTAATGCCCAACCGCAAAATGAGGTACCAAGCCAGGCCCGCATAAAGGGGAAGTTCCCACAAGAGGAACTTGGAGGGGATATCAGGTCGCCCAACAGCCTGGAGAAGCACGTGTGGAACCCAGAATACCGACATGAGAAGCATACATAGGGAAATGATTTGGAACGCCGAGGTGCTGCGGTTGGCGAAGTCAGTTCCCAACCAGATCTTCAGAATATCGCGTGCGAAAAAAACCATTAGAATCACGAGTGCGCCCATACCCAGCGACACAAATCTTACAGAACGTACAAAGAAATTCTCTATGTCGGCGTGCCGCTGGCTGGCCCCGAGAGCGGAAAAGGCGGGAAAGAGCACGCCAACCAGGGCACCTGGAAGCACCGCGGTCCGCGAGATGGCTTCGTAAGGGGCGGCATAATATCCCACCGCGGCCATCGAAGTGAGAGCCCCGATGAGGAAACGGTCGAGATAGGTGATGATCGGCCCGACCACGCTGCCGACGCTGACCCATCCCCCGAAACTGAGCAGAGGCCGCAGCACCTTGCGATCGACGACAAAGGTCTGCCGCAGGCTCGGGAAAAGGCGTAACCCCAGCACCAAGTACGCCAGCACCGCGACCAGTCTTGACAACAACAGGAAACCGACGATAGCAGGAAGTCCAAACCCCAGCCAAACGGCCAGCGCCGGGATGAGGTAAATCGCTGAGTTTAAGGGCAGGGTTACGGCATTCGTGAGGTCGAAGCGCTGCGCGGCCTCCAGCACCCCTCGCAAAGAGCCCATGGCAAAGACCACCGGAAAGGACCAGGCGATGAGCAAGAACACGAGGTGCGCCTCCCCTGTGAGGCTGGGTGAAAGCTTGAAAACGCGTCCGATGAGAAGGGGGGTTGCGGCGGTCAGAGCAACTGCGCCCAGGGCGCCGAGAGCGGTGCTCAGGGATACTGAGGTCCACACCACCAGAGGGAGTCGGTGGGATTCTTCTTTGCCGAGGAGTTCCGCCACGAATTTGGTCGTGGCAGGTCCCAGGCCAAGGTTCAAGAAGTTGAAGTAGCCCGCCATTACCCAGGCGAGAGAGAGGACGCCGAAGCGGTCCACGCCGAGCCCGTGAATGACGTAGGGAATGCTCACGACCCCGATCGCAAGCGGCACCGTCGCGCAGATGAAGTTCAGCACCGTATTGCGCGCCAACAGGCTGCCGCGAATGTGGAATCCGTTTTCAGGAGCCATTACGGGGCTGGCTTTCACCGCGCTCATGAAGTTGATGAAGTCATGCTGCCAAGGCTGATCTCCCGACGAGACTCGCCACCCGTTCCGTGAGTACGTTTTGGCGATCGGACTTGAACTGATCCCGGTTCACGCGTGCCGAGAACGAATCTACGCCCCGGCGTAAGCCGTCCCTGAAGTAAACCTTGGCGTCCGAGCCGAGAATTCTCTTGCCGAGCGAATGGTCATCCACGCGCTCTATCGGATACGAAGCACCTCCGCTCACCAGATCCTTTTTCCTCCGCCAGCTTTTACGAGTTCCCCCGTGGCTCACTCATATCTTCTGAGGCCGCAGTGCTCCAGGATTGTATAAGCGGCAAACTGCGGCCCATAGACCATCGAGCGGTGCCAGCAGCGCCTTGGCTCCCGGATGAGCCGCCAGAGCCACTCAAATCCATGCTCCCTGATCCAGGCAGGCGCAGGCGCGATGCTGCCGCTCACGAACTTGGCCGCAGCTCCTGCCGCGATCACGATAGGTACGTCAAGCTTTTGCCGGTTGGCGAAGATCCATCTCTCTTGTTTCGGCAGCCCCAGGCATACCCATAGCACATGGGGCTTGGCGTCGTTGATTCTCTTGATTATCTGGTCGTTCTCTTCCCTGCTCAGAGGCCGGAAGGGGGGTGAATAAGCGCCGGCAATTCACATGCCGGGGAACTGGCCGCGGAGTTTCGAGGTGAGGCGTTCAAGCACGTCACCCGTATCGCCCAAGAAGTAAGTGCTATAGCCACGTTCGTTGGCAAGCCCGCAGAACGCCAGCATCAAGTCAGCTCCGCGCACCTGCTGGGGTTTAAGGGAGAGCCGCGCCGCTGCGGCGCGCGCCGCCCACTTGCCGTCGGGAACCGATAGGGCGGCCGACTCGAGGATCTGCTTGAACTCCGGATGCTCGAATCCCTCCATGATGCCGTGTGAGCCGGTCACGGCAATCCACCGCTGGCCGTCCCCTTTTTGAATCCACCGATCGATCTGCCGCACAACATCGTGCAGACTGATCACATGCACGGGAACTCGCAAGACACGCGCACGAGGAACATTTCCGTCACTCGCGAGGTGATTTTCAGCCCTCATGCTCACTCCACGGATATGCTCCCAAGGAGGGCGGTGATGGCGAGGGACTTTTTGAAAGTGGCGCTTTAACCGGCCGGGCAATCCCAGCAGAGGCTGGCTTTCGATATCGGCGTGGAGCTCGGCGCAAGATCTTCCCTTCCCGGCGCTCCCACCGGCCCGTGAAGGTAACGGCAAACGATATGAGGACCAGGCGAATGTCCAACCAGAAACTTTGCCGGCGCGCGTAGAGCAGGTCGTAGCGAAGCTTATGCCGCCGAGATATTTCGCTGTGCCCGTACCGCAACAGCGCCGTTTCTCGAGCGCCCATCACCCACCAGGAGAGCTTCCCCACCTACCGCCCGGAACCCGCTTCCCCCCACCTACCACCTACGACACACCCCCTACTAGGCACTAACTACCTGGGTTTTCAATAACATTCCCGCTTTCAACGCGTAACTATCTTTGTTTTCTATAACATTCCCGCTTGGCCCCCGCTTTTTCCACAGCGGCCCTTTGTTTTCATAGACATCCCCGCTTAGTTCGTTCACTTTTTAAAATCAATTCAGAATCACAATTTGGCGGGGGTCACGGGTACCTGCTTGAGGCATTGGAATTCCTCTGCGTCTTCGCCCAGCGCCATCCCGCGAAGGCGGGACAGGCGAAGGTTTTCGGGCAGGGCGTATCGGCCGTGCTTCAGTGCATTGAGCTTCGAGTTCTGCTTGGCGGCTGCGGTGCGCGGTCCGGTGGAATGCTGGGCATTCTGGCGCGCGGCGGCGAGCAACTCGGGCGTAAGTTGGGGTGATTTGCGTAAGGACATGGTTCCTCCTGGGGCGGGGTGTTAGTTTAACGAGGAAAGGACTTCCCCGCGGGTTGGACTTTTCACATTGGTAGGCTACCACAAGGGCGGGGCGCTGTCAAGAGACAATATGTACACAGGCGTAGCCCAGGACTTCTTCAATTGACTCATTGGATCATTGGGTCACTGAATCATTGAAGAGCGGCTGAAGGGCAAGAGCAATTATGAATTGTGAGCCCCGGATTGCGGACGGAGGTTGTACGACATGAGCATGTGGAGCCCAAAGAAGCGAGATGAAAAAATGAATTACACACACAACAACCCCGCGAAGCGAGGCTTGGTCAAGCACCCGGGCGACCGGCCGTGGTCGAGTTGGAAGTTCTATCTGTGGAATGACGGTTCGATCTTGGGCATGGACAAAATGCTGTGATGGCGACACACCGAGGGTCGCATACATCCCGACAAAAAACCGTCGGGACGTATGCGCCACCGGCGTTTGCTAACTCATCATTTCGGTGTTTGTTTTTGATCCGGGCTGCCGAGGTCCGGCTTAACCTTTCGCAAAACAAAGCGACTTCTGAGTACAGAGTATCTTATGGAGTCACGGGTAGCCATGAGCGCACCAAGCAAACCCCAAGCAAACAAGAAGGCAAACAATGCCAAGAAGTACTTCCCCTGGTGTTCAATGTGCCTTTCGATCCGATACGCGGTGTATCCGTACAGCACGATCGAGTAGATGAGAGCAGAGAAGAGGATGTGTAGGGCGTCTTGGAAAGCAGTCACAATTGCTGTGAAGTCGCCCTCCTGCTCAAGAAACTGCACGAATTCATCGTCGCTCGAGGCCATGATTATTGCAAGGCCGGCAAAGTAAACAGAAAAAACAATCGCCAACACACTAATACCAACGCCGTAGAGGTCCTTTGCGAATCCGTTTCCAATCCAATGACCTGAAAAAAAGTACACAGTAAGGCCCGTGACAGCGCCAACGACGAAATCCATCGACAGTATAATTCGTCGGACTCTCATTTCGTGAACCTGGCAAGAATTCCCTGAAACACCCTGGTCAAGCCTTCGAGTATGAGTTTCGGGGGGACATCGTCTGGCGCCGCCAACGAATTCGCAGGGTTGTCATCCGTGCTCACAGTCTTTTCAACCCCATCTCTTGTGCCGCCGACCGTAACTTTGCCATATCCGTCTTGCGCCATAGCGATTTTTGCATCAATTTCTTCATCTTCCGCAATTCTGAGGCCGTGTCCAGAGCCTCCTGCATGAAACTGCTCCTGGTAGTCAGTAGCACCAAGCTTCTTGAAGCGCTCATCTGTTCTCTTCCATACATCCCTGAGCGATGGATTGGACGGGTGCAGATAGATTCTTACGAGCCGAACGATGCTTAACTCTCTTATCGCTTCGCGAAATGTCCCCTCATCCTGAATTGATTGTATCTCAGCATTTACAAAAAATCCGCCTTTGACGCTTCAAAGATTTCTGCGAAATTTCGGCGAAATTGGTCCCTCGTGATGTGACTGCCGACGGGGTGGTACGCAATTAATCCTGACTCCAGGTGCAGGAAGAACCTTGCCTTTGCAATAACGAGGTTTTCGATGACTTGGTCGCCGAGGTCCTGAGCGGCAGGCACGGCCACCTCCTCCTCGGTAACGGGCCGGTATTTTGCCAGATAGCCCGTCAAGAATTCTCCCAACTCACTGACTGCCGATTCGACCTTGAGAAATTGCCAATTTTGCCCACGTTTCCGAACGACCGTTGGAGTCCGCAGGCCTTCCGCAACGAAGATCTCTTTGCGTTCATACTGCGCCATCAGGTTGAACCGCCCGAAGTAGTAGCGAACTCTTCTTCGTGCCATCGTGCCTCCCTCTCCCAAGCCGTTAAAGTGCGGGCAAGGATTTTACAAGCTTGACGGTCTCAAGGCTCACGCGAGTGACCTGGCCCACGAGACGCACAATGTATTCGGGGTCGTCGGCACGGTTCGGGTCGGAGCGGATGCCGCTGTGCTTGTCCTCCGTCACTTGATACTGGTCAATCACCCATTCGAGGGCGCTACGATTGCCCAGGCGGTATTCAAAGGCTTCCGGTGGGATGCCGCCAAGCGTGAGCGAATCGTTCACCTTGAGGGAGCGGTGGTCTTTCGCCAGGCGCATCTTGTCTTCTACGCGGTAGGACAATGGAATTTGTAGGGCCGAGCGGCGCTCGGCCTGGGGGCGAGCGCCGCTCGCCCCTACCACGCGCGAACTCGTTTCAATGTATTTTAACGGCCACGGTTCGAGCTTCTCGTATTCAATGTGCAGCCGGGCGAGTTCCTTCCCCGCCTTGGCGAAGGTGCGAAATTCTCTCGCCAGCGGAATGCGCGGGAGTTCGCGCTTCAGGTTCTCGGCGTATTTCGCGCGGTATTCGGGATGGTGCAGAACCCCGTAGACGTAATAGAAGATATCCCACTTGGTGATTTTCTTGTCGTTGCAATGCTCGCGGAAATGCTCCAACGCCCAGTCGGTGATGTTCTCGCGACGGTTTGTACCATCTTCGTTGTAAACGTAAAAGGGAAAACACTGGTGACTGTCAGAGGCACACAGGTGAAGGTCGGGAATGATATCAGTTGCCAGGACGCTCGGGCTTACGGACCTGTATGCAATGTCGCTTGTTACGATGACGCAGTTGTCCCGTTCGCTCTCAGCGCTGGGGAACATGCGCGGGTTAACGTAAACTTCCTCGTCAAGAATTCTGTCGAAGAACAGCCAGCGCCTAGAAAACGGCCGGTAGAGGGACAACCGCACTTTCGACTCAACGAAGGAGGCGTAGTTGGCCCGTTTCAAGTCGAGTTTGAGGTCACGGCTCCACTTGATCTTGTCGTAGTGCACAAAATCGTCGACCGAGGTCTCCTTCCCAATCCGCTTATATCTGTCCACTTCGCTGTTGTACTCTTCGATGAAATGGCGAACTCGAATAATCAGGGCTTCCCTTTGAAAGTCGTAGACAACCTCATCTCGATTGGTCTTCACCCCGCCTGAAAAGAGCTTGAAGATGGTCTCGGGCGATGCCGATTCGGCACTCTTGGCCTCTTTGCTGGCAATTGGGATGAACTCAGCAAACTGATCTGCGTTAGCAGGAGTTAGCCAGTCGCCCGTAGGGTCTGCGGCGAAATCTCGCCAGGGCACGTTTCCTACGTGCTGAAACGAACCAAGAAGCTCGGACTTCTGCAGAGTTTTCCAGTAAGGCGGAACTACATGGTAGTGTAGCATGCGGCGTGCCGCCCGATTGTTCCGAACTAGCAACGTGATCCCAACGCCCACGCGGATCTGGTCGTGAAAAATGTTGCCAGCCTCCTGCCTCCTCAGCTCTCCTGTTGTCCGTGCATCTCCCCGCAAATCAAAGTGGTAAACCTCCGTGAATTCACTTGCAACCGACTTTCTAAAGCCATCAAAAGCGACCCCCCGGACAAACCGGTTGTTCGTAACGAACGCAACAATGCCGTCGCGCCCCTGCAGCCTGTCGGTGGCCCAGCGGAAGAATTTCACGTAGGGGTCGGTGAGCGCGTTCTTGTTGCTAGCCTTTGACCGCTTCGAGTAAGTCTCTGCGACCCGGCTTTCGATAGCCGGGTATTTCCGGTTCTTGTTGTTGTCGTTCTCGTTGATCTGTCCCACGTTGTATGGGGGATTACCAATCACCACTGTAATGGGCGTGCGGCGCTGGCGGTCCACGCGCTCCGCGTTCCTCTCCGTCATGTACATGTGAAGCTGCTGACGTTCTGCTAAGTCAAGCGTGTCCACAAAGCACAATCCCTCGAAAGGCTCATACATGCTAGTCAGCTCGTAATAGGCGTGCTCAATGTTGAGCGCGGCGATGTAATAGGGCAGCAGCATCACTTCGTTCGCAAAAAGCTGCTCGCGGTACACACGGGGCAAGTCGCGGCCGGGCATGCGGCGCAACAGGTTCACAACGAAGTTCCCGGTGCCCGTGCAGGGGTCGATGATGAAAACATCGGGACTCGAAAGCGACTTGCCGAACTCCTTCTCCAGTACCTCGGCCACGCTCGCGCACATGAAGTTCACGATTTCCTGCGGCGTGTAGACGATGCCGTGCGTATCGGCCAGCTTTACCGAGTAGCCCTGGAAGAAACGTTCGTAAACCGTGTTCAGGAAGCGCTGCTTTTCGCTGAAGTCAGGCAGCCAGCGCGCGGCGCCTTCGATGGCCCGGTAGAAACGGTCCAAGCTCTTCAAATACTCAGTGCGGTCAAAGCTATGGCTCACCAGGGCTTCGATGACGCGCTCCACTTCCGCCGCGATGGCGTTGCGCTTGACGAATTCCGGGTTATTGAAGACAGTGCGGAACAAGCGCTCGGTGAGCAGGTGTTGAACCAGCATCTCATCTACGGCCTCAACGCGGATATTGGGATTGAGCGCGGTGCGGCAAAGCTCAAAGAACTTCTCGAAGGCGGTCTGGAATGGCGGGTTGTCCTTGTGCGCCTGCTGGATCTTCTCCACGAGCCCGCGCGCGAGATCGGGCACGCGCTCCTTGAATTCGTCAACCGCTTCTTCAAAGCCTTCAATGTCCGGCTCAGTGTAGGAAAAGAATTGGTTGAGAAGGGCGGCCAACTCTTCGTGCTTGCCGAGACTGTACGGCCCGTTGATCTTTTGCTTGCCCTGAAACAGGACGCCGGTTTGGGTGTCCTCAAAGATGATGTTGGAGAGGGGGTAGCCGCGCGCGATCTTCTTTTTGATTTCGGTGTCGAGATCGTCCTGGGTGTCTTTGGCTTCCCAATAGCCACGCGGCAGGCTGTTGCGGTCGCGCAGGGTGCCGTCAGGACGAATGAGCGCGCCGCCGGACTTTCCCGAAAGCTCGGCGATGAATGTCCAGTCCTTGAGCCGGGCAGTCTCCTGGAGCAGGGACTCGAAGGGCGAGCGCACGCTCATCTCATTTAACACACCCTGGTCCCGCAAGGCTGCGACGCTTTCGTAATATCTGCGAATGGAGCGATGCGTGGGTGTTATGAGATTGTGACCGGTCATAACAGTAGAGGCAATACTAGCACTTTAGCCGGGGGCGGGCCAAGCACGAATGGTTTCTGTCGGAGGGTGGGTATTGTCGGCGGGTGCGAAATACCCCGGACCTAGAAAACAGGTGCGGGCTGCGCTTGCTGTGCCAGAATCATTATGATTTGATGGCCTTCACGACCCCAGGTGAAAGCGAGTTGTGGCATCGCCAGGATAACCGCAAGGCAAGCCACGGTCACCAAGATGTAGCGGTCATAAAGGAACGGACGCGGCAACCTCGACATGCGATCAATCTACGCGTGATGCCGTGCGGAGGCGAGACTCAACGGATTTGGCGAGCGCAGGGGGACGCGAAACAACCTTGTGCGGGCGCGAGACGTCTTGAGGGAAGACCGCACGACGACACCGAATCCAATGGTAGCCACGGATGTCAATGGCACACCGCCAAGGACACGCATTCCCGAGTGGAGGATTTAGGCGGGGGATTTCGATGGCAGAATCAGAATGGGCTAAGGGGATGGCTTAGGAGCTCAAGGCTGGAAAGGCGCGAAAGGCCGAAGAGGATGGCAAGCTCCTGGGAGAGCAGACAACGAGGAAGGGATTTGCTTTTAAATTGTGGACAGACGCCAAGAACTTTCATCGCTTGGCGATCTGAATACGCTGTGGAAGGTTGTTACAAAGCTTTGGGTGTGGAAGTCGAATCCAAAGCAATGTTAGGCGGGGTCAGAGGGAGAAACCGGCAACGCCTTGCCGCATCGTAGCGACTCGCGGACGCGAAAAGTGGCCAGAGTCGTTGCGCGAAGACTTTCGAAGGGAATGGGCGGTTCCCCGCCGCTTGCCACCGCCGCAACGAAAGCTCGCAGTTCCTCTCGATGCCCTTTGTCCTGAGAGAAGAGGGACCTGGACCGGCAGTGGTTATCGAAATAAAACCACGCTTTCCGAAAGTCATCGGAAATTGCGGTTCGCGCGTGGCCATAGACTTCTAAGCGCTCTTTCGGAACGCTTGGGTCGCCAGAAGAGAGATAGAAGATCTCCGCCCGCGAGCCGTCGGCAAGGAGAACCTGAATGTGAAGGTTATCTTCAGCGCTGTCGCTGGCGCCTTTTACTGGCCAAGCCTGGATTTCTGTGGGTAGCGAGGAGGTCAGGAACCCCACCAGATCAATGAAGTGGCAGACTTCGCCGATCACCCGGCCATGTCCTTGCGCAGGGTCATGAATCCAGTGGGCGTGCGGCAAGCGACCTGCATTCACCCGGTAGAGAATTGATAGCGGCTCACGACGCCCCTCGAAGAACTTCCTGCATTCGCGGGCAAAGGGGGAGAAGCGGCGATTGAAGCCCACGCTGAGTATGCGCCCTGAGCTGCCAAACGCCTCTGCAATCTGATTCAGTTCCGCCTCATTGACGCACAAAGGCTTCTCCACGAAAACGTGTTTGCCATGTTCGAGGGCTGCGATGACCAAAGGGGCGTGCAGGTGATGCCGGGTAGCAATAAAGACCGCGTGGACGGCCGGGTCGTTCAGAATCTCATTGGGATCGGTCGAGCAATAGCGAAAGCCGAAACTCTTGGCGACCCTCCGCGCCGAAGCACCCGTAGCGTTGGCTAAGCCCAAGAACTCGACGCCCCCGACCTTCCGCAGGCTCGGCAGCAATCTCGCACGGCTGAAGCTTCCCGCCCCAATCCATCCCGCACCGACGGTCTCACGGGTTACTCTTGTTGGATCGGGGCGCGCCGACGGTTCCTGGAGTGCCACCCGGTTCGAAAGCGGCGCGGTGTGAGGATAAGTGAGAAGAATGCCCACGTACCTCTCTTTGGTCTCGCCTGAAAGCAACTTGTAAGCTTGCAAGGCTTCGTCGATGCTGAAGCGATGCGTCAGCAGTGGCTCAACACGCACCTTTTGCTGCGCCACCAGCTCCAGAAAAGCTTCCATATTTCTCTTCTCTGTCCAACGCACAAAGCCGTAGGGGTAGTCGGCGCCTCGCTCCTCGTACTCAGGATCGTAGCGGCCCGGCCCGTATGAGCGTGAGTAGCGCACCTGCAGTTCTTTCTTGTAATAGGGGCCGCGAGGAATATCGGCACGCACATCGCCCACCACCACTACCACACCTCGGTCACGCGCCAGCTCTCCCGCCAACTGGACAGGCTCGGCTGAGCGGGTCGACGCCGTAAGGATCACCGCGTCGGCTCCCTCGCCGCGCTGGCATAAGGCGCTGCACGGGCTCTGTTCCCACTCCCGGTTCTGGCAAGCGAAATCAGCGCCAAGTTCATGGGCCAATCTCACGCGATCCGGGTCCGGGTCCAGCCCCCAGACTACACAACCAGCCGCGCGGAGAATTTGTGCCACAAGCTGCCCCACCAGTCCCAACCCGATTACCGCCACTCGCTCTCCCAGCTTCGCCTCTGCCACCCTCACTCCCTGCAGGGCAATAGACCCCAGCGCTACCGAAGCTGCCGACTCGAAGTTAACGTTGGGTGGAATCTTCACACACAGGTTTTTGGGAATCCAATTTACCTCGGCGTGGCCGGCGTGTCCTGCTCCAGCACAGGCCACGCGGTCGCCCACGGAAAATTCCCCTGCCCCTTCTCCCACCTCCAGAACCACGCCGGCGGAGCTGTAGCCCAGGGCTACGGCGGTATCCAGACGGGCGCGCACCGTCGCAACCACGTCCGCGATACCACTTGTCTTAAGGCGACGAAAGAGTTGCCGCACAAGGTCCGGCCGCTCGAGCGCTTTGCCCAGCAGCGTTTTGCTTCCCAGGTCGATCGTCGCACGTTCAGTCCCACTGCTGATCAGCGAAGCCTCATTCTTGACCAACACCCCTCCCGGCAAGCAGCAAGGGGGTGGCACGTCCTCCACTCGTAATTCGTGCGAGCGAAGATCTTGCAGAAGTTGCTTCATCCTTCCCTTCCGTTTGCCAGGAGATCGGGTTGCAAGGCTGGACTTCGCCGCACACTCTGTGCCACCGCCGGACTCGCTCCCTCGGCATCGTAGTGGCGCTTCAGTTGCTTCTCAAAGGGCGGTATGAGGGTGTCCAGAAGCGAGGAAAACTGGAAGAGGAGGCGGTCCTTATTGAGGGCGCGCCAAAGATGTAACATCCCCAGAGCTTTTTCCCCAGCGCGCAGTGGGATGGAGGCGCTCCAGCAATCCTTCGATTCCTTCTCTCCAGAGCGCGACCAGGGGGCTAGGAGAGGCGCAGAGTCATTCGGCCAGCGCGAAAGCTGACATGCGACTCCGTCAAAGTCCAAAGCTTCCATGGCCTCCACCAACGCCTGCCAGCTTTCCTCCAATGCGGGGCTCACCTCTAACTGCCTCGAGGCTTTGCGAATCAGGATTTCGTTAACCAGCACCCGCCGTTGCGATTGCACGGCTCGGGACACGTATACGTTCAATTCCGACAATTCCTCGTAATGAAGCCGGCTGGTCAGAAACCAGCCTGAGGCGCCGGCCAACACCGCCACCAACGCAATCAGGCTTCCGGTGGACTGAAGGATAAGGAGCGACCCGAGTGAAAACAGCGCTGCCAGCGCGTAGAGCCCCAGGACTGCCACGCGTGGCGTGAGCCTGCTTTGGAGCAACCGGTGGTGGATGTGATCCCGGTCGGCAGTAAACAACGGCCGGCCGCTCAGAAGGCGGCGCAGCACGGTGAGCGCAGTATCGAGCAAGGGAAGGCCGAAGGCCACAAAAGGCACCACGATGGCCAGCAATGTCGAACTTTTCTGCGAGGTATGAATGGCCAAGGTGGCCAAGAAAAATCCCAAGAAAAGGCTGCCCGTATCACCCAGGAAAATCGTGGCAGGGGCAAAATTGAAGCGCAAGAATCCCAGCAACGCGCCCGCCAGCGTGATGGCCAGAATGCATACGAAGTGGTTGCCTTGGATCAGCGAAACCACAAAGACGGAAACGGTGACGAAGAATGCGATACCCGCGGCCAGACCGTCCAACCCGTCAATCAGGTTGAGAGAGTTTGTCACCGCGACTATCCAGAACACAGTCAGCGCCAAGCTCAAAAGGGGGCTGTGGATGCCATATCCAAGGATGGGTAGGCCAACGATCCGAAAGCCCGCCCACCAGACCATCCCTGCTGCCAGCGTCTCGGCTATCAGCTTTTGCCATGGGGCTACGCCTGCGAGATCGTCGTACACGCCCACGAGCAGCACCAACGTACCGGGGACCAATAGGGTGGCCAAGGTGCGCCACTCTGACAGGAACCGCGCTCGCACATCATTCGGTACCAGCAGCAACACGCCCCAGGCCGCAAGCGCCGCCAGGAAGATCGCAAGACCCCCCAAGCGCGGAATTTGCCGCTGTTCCTGGCCGTCGCGCGCCTGGCCATAGGCGCGCACGCGCTGGCCCAGCCTCCTCACCGCCGGCGTCACCAGCAGGCTAAACAGCGCGCCAAGAAATAACAGTCCGAGGTAGCTTCTCATGGTTTCCTCGCAGTCAAGGTCTCCGGGTTGCTCTCCGGAGCAAGCTCCGGCGCTTGCAACGGCTCTGGCACGGTCGGGCCCCGGGGTGCGCTCACCAGCCCCGCGAGTAGCTCGAGATAGGCTTTCGCCTGCTGCGGGCGGGAATATTTCTCGCGCACTGCACGCCTGCCGTTCGCGCCCAGCGCGCGGCCGAGTTCCGGGTGTTGGCAGAGCCTGAGGATCGCTTTTGCGAGGGCGTCGGAGTCGTCCGGAGGGACGGCGATCCCAGCCCGTGCGCCGAGCAATATTTCTTTTGCTTCGCCTTCCACGCCCAGGATTACGGGTTTTGCGGCAGCCATTGCCTCAAGCATCTTGGAGGGGATGGCCGTTTTGAAGACCTCGCTTCGGCGCAGGGGCACCACACATGCATCCGCCGCCGCCAGGTAGACAGGAACCCTCTCCCGCGGCTGCTTGCCGAGAAAACGCACATTCGTGAGGCGCAGCTCCCGGCTCCGCTCCAGCAGTTGCTCGCGTTCTGCCCCCTCGCCGATCAGGAGGAAGACCACCTCGCCCCGGTCACGCAGCCGCTCGGCGGCGAGCAGAACCGTCTCCAGGCCATGCGCCATGCCGAGCGTTCCCGCGTAGAGGAGCACGAATTGGTCTCGGAGCCCCAGTTCTTGTCGTAGCTCCTGGCGCGCTTGTTGGCCCCTGTGGGACTGGGGATCCAAGCCGTAATCCTCCTCAACGGCGTTCCGCATCACCGAGATTCTTCTCTCCTCGATGCCCTGTTGGATCAAGTGCCGGCGCTTCCATTCCCCATCCACGACAATATGCGTGGCCCGCCGATAGAGGAAATTGGCGACCTGCCCCACGCTCCGGTAGAGCAAGGACCCGGCGGTCGTTTGTCCCACTCCCACCAGCGACTCCGGCCACAGGTCCCTCACCTCGAACACCCAGGGCAAGGACCGCAGGCTTCCCACCACCCAGCCCGCCACCCCGACCAGAATCTGCGGCGAGGTGGCGATGACCACCCCCTTACTCGGGGCCACGCAGCTTCCCGCCACAGCGGCGGAAAGCGCGAAGGAAGCGAAATTTGCCCCCCGGCCCCACAACCTCCGATTGGCAGAAGGGTAGAGCCACGTGCGGTAAACCTTCACTCCCTCGCGCTCCTCGCGCACGAACCCATGCCTCCACAGTCTCCTGTATTCCGGGTGCAAGGTCCCCTCAGGATGATTGGGGAAACCGGTTAAGACACTGACTTCCGCGCCAGCCCGAGCCCACTCACGGCTAAAACTGTCAACCCGCGCCGCAGGAGCACAAGCCTCGGGCGGAAAATATTGCGACATGTAAAGGATGTTCAAGCGAGAAGGGAAACCTTCCTCAGATCAAGGCAAGGGCCGTGTGAAGCATTTCAACGCCTTCCTGGGCCAAATCCAGCGGGATGAAAGGCGGCCTTTGCCCAGCCGGCGTGAACGCGTACACAAGGCGCACAGGCAAATCACCTCTCCAGGTCCAATGGAGCGTTGTTTGGCGCTGCCGCACACCGAACTCAGGCGCGTACCAGCTTTCTCGCGCCGCCAATTCTCCAGACCAATGGGTCGTCAAGAAATACTCATGTTCACCGAATCGTATTGTCCAGCCCGTGGCGCCCGTGCCGGCGCCACCAGGCGCGGAGTTGTTCTGAATCTCCACCCGAACCGCCGGGTGGAAGTGGATGAAGGACTCGACGAGGTGCTTCCCCTTGCCGTTTAGTGAGTCGATCACCAACCAACTGTTCCTGGGTGTCAGGGCGATCATGCGCGAGTGAATGACGCCGCGATGCTGGTAGGCATAATGCACTCCTTGTACGAAGTAGAGCTTGTTAATTTCGCCCCCTTCGAGTCGGCCCACCCTGGGACGCCGCCCCACGCGAAAGCTCGCCCATACTTCCGCCTGCTCTTCTCCGTCAATGCGCAGCGTGTTGTGCGCTGCCGTGGAACGCTCGTAGTGCCGCTCCGCGCAACGCTCGTAAGTGCTCACGCCGGTGTCAACCACCACGCGCTGGCCGTGCAATGAAAGTTCGTAGCTGAGGACATCGCAATGGCCGTGCCCCGGCTGGTAGTCGGGCCCCACAGGTCCACAGTCGAAAATCAAGCAGCTTTCAGAACGCGGAGCGCGAAGCACGGCGTACCCGGTTTCGGGAAAAACCCTCACCTCTGGGCAGGAGCTCGACGATGCTTTGGCCGACTGGTTTCCCCGCGTCAGGAGCTCACCAGCAGGTCGCGCGATGCCGAATGCCGCGTCATTGAAAAGCGGAATCTCAGCGTCGGGATGGAGCATGCAGCGCAGGAAATGAGCCATCCGGGTCACGTCTCGCGACAGCAGCTCCGCAGAATTAGCCGTCCTCCCACACGCCTCGGCCAAGACCTGGAGGTCCAAAAGATCCTCCAACACCTCCGCGTGGTACATGGGAGATCGTTCGATATGCCCGCCATCGGGAAGAATTTGTTCTGCCAGTTCTCGCCCTAGCAGCTTTTCTCCCTTCCCCCACCAGCGGGAGCTTTCGGGCGCCTCGAGCAGCGCGCCGGCAAACATCAACGCCTTGATGTTTTTCATGAGGTGATTTGCTAAAAGATCCGTTTCCAGGCGGGTCTCGAGCGCCAGCGCCTGGATTCGCAGGCTGGCAAGGAGAAGGCTGAGGGCCCCGCCCTCTCCCAGAGCCTCCGCCCTATCCGCGTTTCGGATTAAGAACTTCAACCAATTGACTATTCGTAAGGAGAGAGGATAGGGCTCCCACCCAATCTCCCCGCCCGTCTGGTTTTGCCTGCACCAGTCTCCCGCCAGCTCCAGCGCCTTGCGCAGGTGCATCCTATGCTGCGGGGCGCTGAGATCCAAATTGACAAAGTCAAAGTAATTGAGGTGGTAGAGCCAAAGCCGGCTGAAGCCCTCCGATGACCAAGGAATGCATGCGGAGGGCGCATGGGCGACGTTTAGAAAACAGAACTCGCCAGCCTCGAGCGTCTGAAGGGCTGAAGCCCGCCGCCACTCCGGGAATATCGGAGGTGGCGAAACTTTCCGCAGGGTCACGCGGGCGGGCTTCCACCCCCGGAGCTTGTTGCGCGGCAGCATACGCCGCTGAGCCAAAGCGGCAAGTTGCGCCCAGCGCCAGTGCCGCACCGTCCGCCAGTAGGTCCCCACGCCAGGGCGTGTCACGCGGGGTGCGAACTCTGGTAGGCGGACTTCACCGTCTCGGCTGACCGCGGGCTGGGGTTCGAGTCCAGGTATTGTCGGTGCCATTCTTCAAATGAAATCAGCGCCCAGAGGTGGAGAGAATAGTCGCGCCGACCCGTCATCAGGTCCCCAATCAACTCTTCTACTGTATTGGGATCAAAGTAGCCTCGCTGCCGGATTTGGCCAGGCGAGAGATATTCATCCAGAAGTGGTCGCAGGTGCCCTCGCAACCAGATGCCCATGGGAGGGTTCAATCCCACCTTGCCCCGCTTGAGGATCCTTTCCGGCAACCAATCATGCGCCGCTTGGCGGAGAAGATACTTGGTTTGATTCAGGTGCAACTTGGCCTGCCACGGCACCCGCGCCAGAAACTCTATCAGTTTGTGGTCTGTGTAGGGAGCACGAATCTCCAGCCCGTGAGCCATACTCATACGGTCCGAGTAGCGCAGAATGTTGTGCGGAAGAAAAGAGTGGAGGTCCGTGTAGTTGATTCGATCAATCAACTCGGCGCTTCCTGCTCTGCCGAAAAGCCCCATCAGGAACTCAGAAGAATCGCGACCGGCCAGTTCGCGTTTCAGCTCCTGCGAATAAAGACGGCTGAGCAGGCCCTGGTTAAAATAACCGATCCATTCAAGGTACATGCGCTCGGGCGGATAGCAGCTCGCGGTGAGAAACTCCCGCGCGCGCCGTTTGAAATGGTTACCACTGTGGGCCTCGGGAATACGTTCGGCGCCCCAGGCCACGAGCCGACGCAACGAGACAGGGACATTCCGATACCGTGAAGATAGCACGGCCCCCTGGTACCGCGGATAGCCGAGAAAGACCTCGTCGCCGGCGTCGCCGACCAGAACAACGGTAACAAACATTCGCGCCGCTTCCGAAAGTTCATAAAGCAAAAGCGACGTGGGGTTACCGAAGGGTTCATCAAAGTGGCGGGTGACAGTGCCAAGTAATTCGGCGGATTTTGAGACTATTTCCAGTTCCCGAGACTCCGCGCCAATCGCCTGGCTGGCCTCGCGGGCAAATTCGGTCTCGCTATACCAGCGCCCGCCTTCCCGGAATTTCAGGGTGAAGGCGCGGACGGGCTCAGAAAGATGGTTGGCCATCAGTCTAGCGATCGTGCTGGAATCCAGTCCGCCGCTCAGGAACACGCCCAGCGGCACGTCGCTGATCAACCGGGTCGACACGGCGTCATCCAGAACTTCTTGCGTTTCCTTAACAATTTGTTTGGAGGCGTTTTTCTCCCCTGCGAAATTCACGTCCCAATACTCACAGAGGCGAAGCTTGCAATTCTCCCATTCCAACCAATGCGCGGGCGGCAGTTCAAATATGCCCTGGAAAATCGTCTGCGGGGGGGGCACATAGAGATAAGTCAGATAATCGTCCAGGGCAGGATAATTGAGCTTGCGTTCGAAACCGGGGTACACAAGCAGGGATTTCATCTCCGACGCAAACAGGAACTGGGAACCGATTTGCGCGTAGTAGAAAGGCTTTACTCCAAGTCGATCCCTGGCAGCGAATAGTCTGCGCTCCCCTTTATCCCAAATGGCGAAAGCAAACATCCCCCTCAGCTTCGCAAGCGCGCCTCGCCCCCATGTGGCATAAGCTTCCAGCAACACCTCGGTATCCGAACGAGTCCGGAAGCGGACACCCCGACTTTCCAACTCGCGGCGCAGCTCGAGGAAGCCGTAAATCTCGCCGTTGAAGACGATCGTGTACCGCCCATCCGCCGAGGTCATGGGCTGCTGTCCTGTCTCGAGGTCAATAATGCTCAACCGGCGATGACCCAGTGCCACCCCTGGCTCGAGATAGTATCCTTCCCCGTCCGGGCCGCGGTGCGCCAGCAGCCGCGTCATGGACTGGATCAGACCCTCGTCAGCTTTTCCGATAATTCCGGCAATGCCACACATAGTCGAAGGGAAATGGCAAGTGCATCAGCATTAAGCAAAGTGGGGAGGACGTGGTTAATTTCCGCGTTCTGTCGCGCCAGCGCCAGCGAACGAATCGAGAGGTCAAGGCCGACTGCGCTTGCCCCCGCCCTCCCGAAGCGGACGAAATCCCCTCCCATCCCGACACCAATCTCGAGCACTTGCCGTCGCCTCCAGTGCTCGAAGTCTGCGAAAGCAGCAATTTCGGGCTGTCGCTCATAGCGAATCCGCTCGTAGGCTCGAAAGTATGCGGGAGGTGAGAGCTTCCCGGGCGGTTCGAAAGAGCCGCACGGCCGGGCATCCCAGTATTCTTGGACTGTCCACTTGCTCGCGTTCATTGCCCTCGAGTTGAATGGGTTGCTTCTGTCGTACTGCCAGGCCCGCCTCTGGCTGTGCGCTCGAGCAGCCCGGCAAAGCGGGCCGCTACCTCGTCCCAGCTAGGTATCTGCTGGACGATGTGCCTGCCTCTCTCGACAAGACGGGAACGCAGGTTTTCATCCTCCATGATGGCCACCATCGCCCGGGCGACGCTGTCGGCGTCGAGCGGGTCGAAGTAGACCGCGGCGTCTCCCAGCCGGCTGCGAGCGAAATCGCGGTCGCTCGTTACCATCGGAACGCCGTAATGCAATTCCTCGTCGTAAGGCAAACAGTAAGTTTCCAACAGCGTTGGCAAGATGCACGCATCTGCTGACCGGTAAAGGGCACCGATCTTATCTCGAGAGACCGGTCCTATATTGATGAGCCGGCCGGGCCTCCGCACGAGAGCGTTCTGAGAAATGCCGCTGCGTTGGGATGCTGGTCAGGCGAAATCGTAATCAGGCACTGTACGGCCTTTTTCGTATAGAGCGGCAGCCTTGCTATGGCCGCTGGAAGGATTTCAATATTCTTGTGGGCGTAGTATCGGCTCAGACACAGGAAGGTAAACGGGCGGCTGACTCCAGATAGCGGACCAGATCGGTCACCCCCGTTGACGTCGGTCTCCGGGATCACAAGCCCGCTGGGAATCACCGCCACTCTGGCCGGGTTGATGCCAAAGCGCGCACATAAACGCCCCTTCATAATCTCGGTCTGGACAACCACGCAGACGCCTGCCGGCAGGTGACGATAGTGGTATCTTCCATAAGCGTCAATGAGCCTATTACGCAGCGTGTCCCGCCCCTCCGCAACAGGCTCGCGATAAATGATGTATTGATTATGAAGCATTACGACGGCAGGGCAATGCAGCCTGCGCGGGATAAAATTGCCCAGGCCGAGGAGCGCGTCAGCCTGTTCTTGCCTCCAAATCTCCGGCACACTGCGCGACAAGAACATATGCCGAGCCAAAAGGCTTCTGGGAACCGCGCGACGGACGACCCTGAGGTTAGGCCCCTCGATCTGCCCGTACTCAGCAAGGTCAGGAATCAATAAGACAAACCGGTGCCCAACATGTGCGGGTAGCTTGGAAAGCAAGTTGACTGGGAAGGGCACGCCCCCGCCCGCGTTCAACCCCAGTGCCTCGACCACGAATTTCATGACTTACCCACCGACACACGTATCCTCGGCAGCTCGACGGGAAACCTCTGCAGGCTTTCTTGCGTAAAGTCCTGCGTGGCCTAATTCTGCTGCGCGGCGCGCACAGTCGGGCCGCGGACGGGGGCTGGCGATAAGCGCATGGATTGGCGCTTCCTGGCGTTCTGATAAACACGAAGTTGGACGTGGGCGAAGAGGGGGGCCATCGCCATCCAGCCGACCGAGTAAAAGCTATAGGTAATCTCTGTTACGGAGTATACGGTGAAGAAGGTCATGACGCTCAGGAGTTCGCCTGGCAGTGAACTGGCTTCTCCAGCGGGCTTGGTGGAGTAGAAACGCAGGACGGCGACCCACACCCATACGATGGCGATCACAAACGGGACTACGCCCAGGAAACCGCTCTGCATCAGGGCGTCGAGGAGGGTGTTGTGTATGTTCGCGCCCCGAAGGAAGAAGCGATCCGCCCAAAAACCGAGCCCGGACCAAGGCGATTGCTGTAAGGCCTCCCAACCCTTCGCCCATGTCGCTGTACGCCCCGTAAGCGTGGGGTCAAACTCCTTCCCGCGGGTGAGGTAAAGCATGAAGGCGTGACCAAAACCGGTGAGCCACGCCAGCGGGAGGGCGAGGAGCGCGAGCATAATGATCGGGACCCTCCACCGCGTGGGGGCACGCGCCAGGAGCACCGCGGCAGCGACAACGACCGATACCCAAGACGTTCGAGCCTGGGATAGGATTAAAGCCACTGCTGCGGCCAGCGTGAGGGGTGCCCAGATGAACAGCGTTTTCTTGTCCTTTCGGTCGTGCAAGAGTTTCGCCAGGCCCACGAGAATAACGATTCCCGCAAACCTCCCAAACCCCGTGTTCCTCGTTCCTGGCATCCCCATCACTTCTTGTCCTGCCCTGCCATAGGCCATCACGCCCAAAGGGCTGCCGGCGGTTCGAGGGGTGGGCGCGCTCCCGCCCAACAGGGGAATCCCGGCAAGCAAGCCCAAGCAAACGGCCGCGCAACAACCCCAGTTGACTGAAATGAAGCGCGCGAGGTGCGCCTCTGGCGCAGAGGCAGAGGCAACCGCGAGCACAACAACGATCACCGAGATGTACTGGAGCGCCCAATAAGCGGCGGCGATAGGCTCGGGAGAAACAAAGATGGAAGAGAGCAACCCGATCCCTGCGTAAAGCAACAGCAGGCTAAGAGGGCTGAACGCCAGCCACTTGGGGAGGGATCGGCGCTGGGCGAGTTGGGCGCCAGCGATCATGCCCGCGAGGATGGGAAAGAAAGCCCGCACGCCGTGGACGAAATTGACAAAGTTCTTCGGAAAGAGCGGGTCCATGGAATAGTAAATTGTGGTGTTGTAGCCGGACCAAACCAAGAGGCAGAGCACCGAGGTCAGCGTCAGTCCCCGAGCTTGCTGCTTGCGCATGGCCGGCATTGCAGTGCGCAGGCGCAGACTCAGAGAGGAGGGGGCGCGGGGTTGGCGAAGGTTTCGCCGCACTGCGGCGGGGTTTTGAGGTGAATCGCTCATTCAGAAGCAGAGACCCCCAGGGCCTGTTCATAGGCCTCGATGATGCGCTCGGCAGTGCGGTCCCAGTCGTAAACCTGGCGGGCGCGCTCAAAGGCGGCCCGACCCATTTGGGTACACAAGTTGGGATCGCCGGCGAGTGTTCCGAGCGCAACGGCCATGTCGCGCACCGCCTGGTCGGGATCGCGGGCCGGAACTTTGAATCCGCACTCCCCATTGATGTGCAGCGCCGGGCCGCCCAAGTCAAGGCAGACCACGGGCTTGCCAGATGCCATCGCTTCCACCACCACCAAGCCGCCCCCGTCACGCAGGCTGGCGAAGAGAAAAACGTCGCAGGAGCGCATACTGGCCAGCAGACGCTCGCGCGGCATCCAGCTTTCAATGCGCGCCTGCTTCTCGAGTCCCAACTCGTGGATCAGACTTTCGAGGCGGTTCAGCTCCGGGCCTTTCCCTACAATCGTAAAGCCCGCCTCAGGGCGCCTCTCCGCAAAAATCGCGAAGGCGCGCAAGGCAAGGTCGAATCCCTTGAGCGGAACCAAACGGCCTGCGGACAGTACGGCAAACTTCTCACTTCGCGCCTGCTGCTGAGGGGAAGTAAGTTCATGGCCCGAAATGCCGTTTACAGAAAGCAGTTGTACTTTATGGCGCCAACGGGCCGGCACCCCCTCCACGGCCTCGCGGCTGCAAGCCAGGATCACGCGAGCGCGCTGCTGGCTCAATACAAAAAGAGGATCATGCCGGAAAACCCACTGGCCGAATGAACGCCGGAACTCCGCCAGCCGGCTCCCCAGGCCAAAACCCTTAAGGAACGGTTTGGGAATGCGGTGAGCGCCCCCGCCGGGGCCGCGCACGTAGGGGACGGGCAGCAAGGCGCCGATGATGCTGGCCATCCAGTCGTTTTCGTAGGTGAGATGGTGAAAAAGGTCGAATCGAACGTGGCGCTGAAGCCCTCGGGCGACAAAGTAGGCTTTCCATTGCCAGAGATAGGCATACAACTGAATCCCCACTTGATGCCGCATCAGCCCATGCAGCCAGCCCGGCAGGTCTACGTAGACGAATTGCACCTCTGCAAGCGGCTGCTTCTCGAGCGCCGCCGCAATAGCCTCGCAGTTCCGGGCGGCGGTGAGGACCCACAACCGGTGTACGCGGCCCAGGCGCTTGACCAGGTTCCAGGCCATGATATCGCCACCCCCAAAGAACTTCGTGCTGGGGTCTGCCGCGCAGGCAAAGGCAGATATTAAGACTCGCAGTTTCGTCCCTGTAGAATCGGAGGCAACCATTAACCTAACCAGCTCCTATCTCTGCGCGCTTAGCCTCCCGCGAGGAGTGTCGACTGGGGGAATGGAAGCAAGAAAACCGTCTTTTGCACCCCGCAATTCTGCCCACATGCAATCCCATTCCTTTCTCAGGCCCATCTTCAACAACCGCCAGCAACAGTGAACTGGATAGAAGCATAAAATGGAGAGCAAGTGCCAGGGGCGGCCGACTTTCCGTAACGTCCAGAGTTGATTACGCGTCAGTAGGTATCGAATGGAGGCGGCTGGCTGTTTCCTTGAGGATCCTCCGAGGAAGTGCCACACTTTGCCCTGGGGGCAGTACAGGAGTCTGAAGCCCGCCCGCCGACATCGAAGAGACCAGTCCAGATCTTCATTTCTAGTAAAGCCCGGGTCGAATCCTCCTACTACCTTCACTATTCCCATCGGAATCAAGAGACAGCAAGAGGAAGCTGCGTCCATTTCCATGACTTGCTCGAATTGTCCCCGGTCAACCGACTTACAGACTGGATTGAAGTAGAAACCCGTCCAGAGACTCAGCCGCCCGTAGGCAAACCATAGCCGCTTGGGATCATGAAGGTAGTAGATCTTGGGCCCTACGGCTACAGCGTTCTGATGCGCTTTTGCCGTGGCTACCAGGTGGGAAATCAAACTCCGGTCCACCTTGGTATCGTTGTCGAGAATCAACACATAATCGCTGCCGAGCTCGGCAGCTCGGGCGATGCCTCGGTTCCGCGCCTGCGAAACCCCTAGGTTTGCAGGCTGGCTGAGAAGCTCCAAGTCGGGGAAGCGCTGCGCTATCCGGAGCGGGGAATCGTCGATCGAGCCGTCATCTACCACAAGGATCTGAAAATTGGAATAGTCCGATTCCTTCAAGCTTTCAACGCAGGGAATCGTGAACTCGGCGCCATTCCAGTTCAGCAGCACGACGCAGACGGCCGGTGCCCGTAATCCCTTGATCATAGACGCCTATCGAACGGCAATTCCTCTCCTCACCTCCGCCGTTTCGTGGATCCTGATTGGCGCGCACACGGCGCGGGATTTGTCCAATCGGTTTGTAACCTGGACACTTCTTGATCGTGGTCCCTCCACTTGCCGGTTACGCCGCGATATCCGTCCAGCAGACCCAAAAGCACGGCGCGCGCCGAACGCGGTCGTCCGTGCCGCAGGTTGAATAGAATTCGCGCCGCACACATTGGTTTGATCGCGCCCCTTAGGCGCCGCCGGTCGGCCTTGTTCCCTCGACATAAAGGCTCTCGCTTGCCTTGTCGGCTAAATCCAGAAAATTAATGTCAGGTATGGCGCTCTCCAGATACGAACAGCGCTTCACGTTCGTGAACCCTATTTCCAAGAATCGAGCCCGGAGGCTCTGCCAATCGTACACCCAGCAATGTATGGTGTGCTTCCCCAATACCGGTTTAAACCACCGGTCTACAAGACCACGCGGCGCGGCTTCCCTTACCATCAGTAAGCCACGAACAAAAACGTCGGCGGGAGGCTCCCCATGCCCAGTCTGGCCCTTCGTTTGGGCGGCTTCCGTGTATTCACGAATCAACAGCTCCAAATCCGGGACTACAAGTCTAAGGATTCCTCCCGGTTTGAGCACCCGAAAACATTCCCGCAGGAACTTCATCGCCTGGTCCAGGTAGAGATGCTCAAAGCAGTGCGACGAATATACATAAAGTAGAGAGTTATTGTTATACGGAAGTCCTTTCCTGATGTCATGGACTCTCAGATTCTTTGGCCAGCGATCCTCAGATCCCGGAAGAAGGCCGACGACGCCCAAAAAGCGTCTTAGGCCCGGGATATTTCGAATGCGGGCGTTAATCGCTTTATCAATATTCTCCCAGCCGGGACGCTCGCAAGCGTTGATATAACATCCAACATTAATGCCTATAATGTCCATTCGGCGCCTCCCAGCATCGGTCTCCATGCCCTTCTCCGCCCCCATTCAGCCAGTGCGCTCAAACCCATTGTCTCCGCTCTGGAAATGGCCACTTCCAGGGGGTCAGGGTCGCCAATCGACGCGTCTCCTACCAAGGCTTTCTTGCCGCCTCGGCAGCGAGTCAACCAACGAGCGGTCACGCGCAGCGAGCATATTGGTGAGAGTGCCCTCGCGGAGAAGTCGCTTGAGTATTTCAGACATGGGGGCAAGTTCAAGCTGACGCTGATCGTCGTCGATGATCCCGACGTCAAAACCCCAGGCGGCGAGCTGGTCCAGAAAATCCTCGGCTGCCTTGGCATCCAGGTAAGCGGGATTGAACTCCGTAATAAGCACCAACAAAGGGCTGCGTTGGACCAGACGCCGCATTCCGGCCAGCGCCAGAGATTCAGCTCCCTCGATGTTCATCTTGATGAGTCGCGGCTCGACGGAGCTTTGGGCAAAGAAATCGTCAAGCGCAACGGTGTCCACGGCGATTGCTTCCTTTGCGGCGCCCCCTCCTAACCTCCATTCAGGCGGTACCGGACAGAGGCTGTGGCCCACTGTCATTCCAGACTGGAACAATTCTGCGCGTCCGGCTCGGTCCGAGATTGCTTTCTGTACCGCCACGACATTGGTCAGGCCATTGGCCTCTACGTTCTTTGTCAGCAGAGCAAAGTTTCTGGGGTGAGGCTCGAAGGCAAAGACTCGGCCATGGGTTCCACACAGGGGGGCCGCAAGAAGTGTGAAATAACCCCAGTGAGCACCGACGTCCACAACCACATCTCCGTCAGCACAAAGGCACCCGCGCGGCCGGCGTGTTCTTCGGGGTCCATGTACATCTTCAATCCATTGACCTCAGCGCAAGGGATCCCATCTTCCGAACGTGCGGACAAAAGCAAGCGTGAGACCGAGTGATAGACGGCCAGGACACCTGGAATTCTTACTAGTACTTGGCGCTGCCGTCGATTCACCACTTTGAATAACCACTTTAGGGGAAGTGACAGCGCGAGCACAAGGGGCCGTAGCAATGCGATGAATCGCGATCGCTCGCGTTTTTGTACTTCGTTATATTTCGTCCTTACCCCATCAGGCATCGAGAACTCCTTTTCCCCTTCGTGGAGGAGTCTCCAGCGCCCGCGCTGCTCCAGTGCTCCATGTTTCTGAGCGGAGTGTTACAGGAGGCCCGAAAGTTTGCGCGCGGGGAATCTGGGTAACCTGCCGCTTCAGATTTCACACGCGCTGCAGCGCGGGGTCCGCCCTCGCCAGGTTTTGCGCGATGAATTTCGCGACGGCCGCTTCAGAAACCGTCGAATCCCACCACTGGCGCGTGCGGAGGGAGAGTTGCGTAAGCCTCGCGCGGTCGTTCAGCAAGCTGCTCAAAACATCCGGCAGAGCGGACCATCTCGGGATCCAGACCACCGGGCACCCCTGGTAGTACCATCTTGAGGGCAGTCGTTCGGCGACAATGACGCAACCAAGCTTGGCGGCCTCGAATAAGCGGCACGTCTCGTCGCAATTGCCTCGGGGAGCCAGGGCGATTTTGGCGTTGGCCATCGACTGGGTGTAGGTCTCGGGGCCGAACCTCTCGTCGCTCGGAGGCGTCACTAATATCGTTTCCATCCGGTACCTAGGCAGCGCAACTCGCGCCGCCACCACCGCTGCGGCCATTTGTCTCCGGGCGACAAACTTTGGGTGCAGGGTCAAGCCGGAAGCAGAACCTCCGGCGAAGAAGACGTCCACCGGCCTCTGCTCGATCGGCGGCGGGTCGATGTCAAGCAGGATGTCGGTGCCGAGCGGGATCTCGTACATGGGGGCCAGAACGCCCCCGGGCAGCCCGTACTGCAACCGTCGCTTGACCTGGAGGGCTCTGTTCCGGGCGTCGCGCAGCAGCATGCGCCAGGCGACCGGCGGTGGCAGGCGCAGTGTCTCCCGGAACGGAGTCCGCTGAATTCCTGCGGTCTTGAAGATCGCCCTCACCCGGCCCCGGTATGACGGTGTCTGATGTCGTTCTTCGCCCACCAGTATGACCACAGCATCTTGCATGGCTTCAGGTAGAGAGTCCAGATGCAAGGTCAGAAGGAACGTCAGCCCCGCGGCCGGCAGCAGGCGATCCAGATGCTGCAGGATCCGCACAAAATACCTGTGATCGCCGGGGGGGAGTCGCGGTAGGAATTCCACCGGAACGATCTGATAGGGGCTCGCGTCGCTAAGTCGCCAATGGAAGAAGCGATTCTCCATATTGCCACACTCCTGTTCGTCATTCGTAGAAGAAACCCCTAATCATTCTAAGTCCGTCGGCCTAGCCCGAACGAAGAATGACCGCCTTCTATCTCTGGAGCGTTGCGTGGTGCATTCCTGCTTCGGCTGTCCCGCCAGTCCGGCGTACTAGATCCTCGAGCTTCGGTTCCAAGTCGGAGATGAGCCGTCGCCAAGAATACTCCGCGGCCAGCCCTCGCGCCGCCGTAGCCAAGGCCTGGCCCCGCTCGCGGTCACGCAGAATTTCGATGACCCGGCGGCTGAAGTCCGTCTCATTGTCAGCAATCAGGAGGTGCTTGCCGTCAATCACCTCCAAGCCCTGGCAGCCGATCGATGTGGAGACAACGGGCGTCCCGCACGCCATCGCCTCCACCACCTTTATTTTCGTGCCTTCACCGTAGCGGTAGGGGGCTACGGCCACCTTGGCCATCGCATAGTAAGGGCGAACATCTTCCACGGTGCCCGTGACGTGGATGCCAGGGCTTTCCGCGAGCCGCCAGATTTCGCGATTGGGGTAGCTGCCCACAATCCAGAACTCCGCGTCGGGGACCTCGCGGCGAATCGTGGGAAACATGCGGCGGGCGAACCACAGCGCTGCCGCGCGGTTCCGGTAAACGGCCAGACCGCTGCACAGGAGAATGGCATTCCTCCTATTCACATCCGGTTGTGGGGGAGCAAAAACTTCCGTATCTACCCCATTCGGGACCGCCCACACCTGGACACCCGGCGGTGCGTACCGTCTGGTGAAATCCGCTTCGCGCTCGGAATTGCTGAGCACGGCTGCAACCTGGGACATGAGTCTCTTCTGGAAGGCCGGAAGTTTAATCAGGTTCACCACCGCGAAGGCCCGCTTCGCCAGGCTTCCGTGGCGCAAGTACTGCCGCCACAGCAGCCCTTCCGATTCGTGCTCGTCCAAGACCAAGGGCGTGGTTCGACACAGTTCGGGCGGAACCGCGTAAGCCATAAAGGCGAAGTTCGCCCAGATCAGGTCGAACTCGTGTTTCTCCGCGATGCGCTGAATGCTCTCCTGTATATGGCGGGCTCCGAACTTTGCGGCCACATAAGGCAGGGGCGAGGCCAGGGAGCGTAAGGCGGAGACGAACGGGACACCGGAGCAGGCACTCGAGGGGGGCTGATAGGTTGCGATCTCCCGGCAGAGCGTGCGGAGAGGATGCGTTGCCGGGAGCGAAGGGCCGTCATGGGCCGCCAGCAGAACGACCTCGTGCCCGAGCCTTGCCAACTCTCTCAACACATAGTAAATGCGGATGGGCGGGCCGCCATTCAGCGGCCACGGAATGTAGGGTGAAAGCATCAAAATCCGCATTAGCCTAGGTCCCAACGAGCAGCGCGAGGTTCTTATTCCGGCTGAGGTTCCCGACGTAGGGTAGCAAGATTCGCGGAGGCGATACCGGATCACCGCCTCGAGCTGAAGAGGAGGATCTCGCAGCCTGGGGCCTCGACTTCCATCTCCCATTCCCCCACCCACACGCGGGCCCTGGCGGTCGAGGTAAGCACGCCAATCGCTTCACCCCGCTTCGGAATGAGCGGAACGACACCTTCAGCGAAGACGTCGCCGCCCTTATCGGGCGGATTGCGCAAGCGGACCCTAACATTTTGGGCGTCCGTGTCGCTCAGGTTTATCAGGTAGGGCCGCATCGTTTTCGGCTCGACTAGTCCCTTGCCATCCTCGGTGTAGTTCGGCTCCACCAAGTCGGGGGAGACGACCAACGTCGGCTTCTCATACCGTCTGGAGAAGGTCGTGGCGAGGGCGCGGAGGTCCGCGGGCAATCCTGAGCCATCGGTGGGAAGGTCGGAGAAGCGCGCGCACAAGGCGTCCGCGCAGGCCAGCAGTTCGGCGGTGCCGCCCCAGAACCCCACCCCGGGCGATTCGGGGGCGATCAGGCGCACGAAGCGGATCTGCTGTTCGAGCTCCTCTTTCGTTTGGGCCCAGTTCTCGCCGGGATTGCCGCCTTTCCCGACCCCCAGAACCACGATCGTTTTCGCCAGGATGCCGTACCTTCGCGCCGACCAGACCTGGCTGGCGATCCACCAGTACTGCTTCTTGTCGCCCACGTAGCTCTCCATCATGACGAGGTCAGCCACGTCGCGGTAGGCCTCCGCCAGAACCTTGGGGATGGGGCCGCGCATCTCCCAGACCGCCAGGGCCAACTCCGGTTTCTGGCGCTTCGTCTGGCGGAGAATCCGGGCAGATTTCTCATCCATCCGGCCGCCGTAGTCGAAGCCGAACTCGTCGATCATGACCACCGGCCGTGGGTTTCCGCCGTAGTTCTGACCCACCAGGTTGTCCACTGCCTTGTCGATGGGCGAGCGCAACAGGTCGTACCAGGTGTGGCCGACCCCCATCACCACACCCCGCGTCTGCCAATACTGCCAGTCCTCCGCCTTCGTCGGACCGAAGAAGGTCACCGAGCGCAGTTGCTTGGGATCAAAGCCCTTCATTGGGCCGCAGGCGAAAGCGATCACTTTGTCCAGGCCCAGGACCTTCGTCGCTGCGCCCTTCGCCGCGAAGTGATGATCGGTCACCATTCCGCCCAGCACGGCAGCGAGCAGGACTGCCACACTTACCCGAAGGAACCAAACCCCTCCCTCCCACCTGGCCCCAAAAGTTTCCCAGCGTAGTGGAAAATCCAGGCTAACACCCTTTCTTTTCAATAACATTCCCGTTTCCTACTCGCATCTCCTTTTTTTTCATATACATTCCCGCTTCACCCCAGAGTTTTCCACGGCCGTCCTTTGTTTTCAATAACATCCCCGCATCGGTCTCTCAAAAAAAGAATTCTTCCTCATGCAAGTAGGGCCGGGGCTTGACCCGGCCTGGCCGCCCCGAGGGGCGGCCCTACATTCTAATTGCGACGCTACTACTCTTCTGCTGCTTTCACACCTCCTGGATCACGGTTAAGGACTGATCTGCGTCGTGGCATCGAAAAGAGCCTCCGCCAATGCCCAAGGGCACCCGCAGGGCGGACGCTCACTATGCTAGCCTATCTTGCTCCGCTTGTCAAGAGACAAAATGAAGCAGAAAGAAAGCGGACTCTTGACCCAGGACACTAAAAACCCCTTGCCGCAAGCAATTCCGCCACGAGGCTCCGCACGGTATCCTGGAAGCGTTCTGTGGAAAGCTCGCGGCTCCTTTCGCGCAGGTGCCCCACAAGTGCGGCTTGCAGAGCCGGGCTTTCCAGCGCGGACACAATTTTGTGCATGGCATCGTCGTCATTCTCGAAAGTAAGTGACGGATGATCGACGATTTCGGTCTGCCCGCCGCCATTCGGCACAAAGGTGAGGCAACCTGCCTTCACCAGCTCCGCCACCGCGATCCCGAATGCCTCGCTCGCACAGGCATTTATCCCGAACTTATGCCGGGCCATCAACTCGCGTTTTGCCTTCGCCACCACGCGGCCTTCAAGGAACACCCAATCTCGGCGCCGCGCAGCCAGCGCTTGCACCTTCTTGGCAAAGGGTGAACCGTCAAGGCCGCCTAGAATGTGAAGATGAAGTTCAAACCCGCGCTGCCGCACCTGGTCGAGAATGCCGATTACCGCGTCCATGCGCTTTTCCGGCACCACCCGCCCAACGCACACAAATCCGTTTTCTCTTTCATCCCAGGAAACGGCCGGAAAATTGCCCGGCACGGGCGGGAACTGAACCCGGCTGGCGACCAATCCGAACTCACTTTTCAAAAGGCCGGCCGTCCAGCGCGAGTTCACCACGGTGATATTCTTCTTCCAATTCTCGGGGTGGCTGGGTGCAAGGCTGTTGCAAAGCCTGAGGTAGGCCCTTCGCAAAATCGTGTCGCCATACCACCAGCGGCGCGCAGTGGCCAGGCTGGGATGGAGCGCTTGCTGGAGCTTGGGGCTGAAAGAGAAGTCCGCCACGAACTGGATGAGCGGTACGCCGAAATCGCAGGGATTGTAGTGGGTAGTGACCGCATCGACGCGGGGCGCCAGGCGGCGGCATTCGCGCGCAAACAGCGCGCCGCGCAACCCTGCAAACTTCGCGGTGCGGTGCAGCCCCAGGGGCAACCGCACCTCATGGATGCTGAATTCCCCCGGCCGCAGGTCCGTGCCGTAGTACTCGTTCAGGCGCGGCAAATCGACCTTGCCGCCTGTAACCAGCCATACGTCGTAGTCGCGCTTCAGCGCCTCGACGCTCCACAAAGCCCCGGTCTCCGAGCCCCCGTACCTGAGCTGGGGATGAATGACGGCTACATTAGGGCGTCGCAAGCCTATGCCTCCTCCTTCTCAGCTATCAGATGGATACGGCTTGTGCATTGCCGGCTCTCACTGCGATTGAAGCCAAGAGATCGGACGAGCGAAAGCACCATTTCAGGCGAAACCTCGGCAGGAATAAAGCGCGGGTGGATTTCCAGGCACAGTAGCTCACACACCGGACTGGACAGGGTCTCCTTCAGACCGCTGAGCACTGCGAACTCAGCGCCCTCGACATCGATCTTCACTGCCTTGGGAAGCGGTAGACCCGCCCTCCGGCGCAAGTCATCACCGCGTGTGAGCGGGATGATGGCGGCCGGTGAGCTCTTGTTCTGATTGGCGGCGTGAGGAACAATGGTTGCGATCCCGCGCGTCCCAAAAATCTGGATTTGACCGTTGCGGTCGCCAAGAGCCAACTGGAATACCGTAGCGTTCGTCAAGCCGTTGAGGGCGATGTTCCTGATCAGGCGTTGATGATTCCCGGGATGGGGTTCGAATCCGATCACCCTCCCGCGTTCGCCCACAATCTTGGCCACAGGAATCAGGAACTGCCCAACGTTACTCCCGATGTCGTAAAAAACCCCGCCCCCCCGAAGTCTCTTCTCCAATGCCTCGATAAAATCCAGTTCGTCCCGGTAGCAGCACTCAAGCGTACGGAACTCCGTGGCGTCAGGCGCAGCGAAAACAACCTGAACTCCCCCGATCGCATGACGGATCAGCCCGTCCGACGGTCCTCGCAGCCGGTATTCGTACCGTTTCAGGACACTAGCGATGTGAAAACCTCGCGCGATCTTTACCAGCCGCTGGTTGTTTGTCACACTGCGGATAGCGTCATTCAGCTGCCGGAGCAATCAATCCACCTCTCCACTGTGTTTTCTCCTTGTCACACGGGCAGGGTCGATGGCATCAACCTCTAATCGGTTCCTTGAGAAGCCCCTCCACAAGCTGCCGAACCTGTGCCTGGAAAATTTCCTGAGAGAACCTTTGAGAACCGTGCCGGAGGTGGGCACGCAAGGTTTCCTGTTCGGCCTCGCGGGTGAGAACCGCATCAATCTTCTCCACCGCATCGCCTTCATTCTCAAAAACCAGCGCAGGGTGATTGACGATTTCCACTTGGCCCCCCGAATTCGGAACGAACACAATGCAACCGCCTTTGACCATTTCTGCCACCGCGATGCCAAATGCTTCCATTAAGCAAGCGTGAATCCCGAAGCGGTGCCGGCTGATAAGATCGCTCTTAGCAGTTTGGAAGAGAGTGCCTTCGAGAAAAACCCAGTCCCGATGTCGTACCGACAGAGCCTGAACGGACCGGCAATATTCGCTGCTTTCGAGCCCGCCGACGACGTGGAGGTGGATATCGTGGCCCTTGCGGCGAACGCGATCGAGGATCTCGATGATCGTACGAACACGTTTCGCCGGAGTGATTCGGCCCAGGCACACGAAACCGGCCTCCCGATTCTCGAAAGGCACATCCGGAAACTGGCCGACTACGGGTGGGTAGATCACCACCGACTCAACACCGTAGCGCTGCCGCATCAAATCCGCAGTCCAATTTGAATTGGCTATGGTTAGGTTGTGCTCCCAGTGCCCCCCGGCCATGGACGAGACGGTTTCACACAGACGCGTATAGGCCGTTCGCCATAGCGAAGGACCGTACCACCAATCTCTCTCTCCGGTACCCAACGGATTGAAGGTGCGGCTCAGCTCGGCGTCGAAACCAAAGTCGGCGATGTAATGAAAGCCCCTTGGCCCGAAATCTGCCGGGCCGTAACCGTTGATCATGAGGTCGAAGCCTGGCGCGACCCGCCTACAGAATCTGTGTGTGAAGGCCCACCGCAAGCCGTCGAAACGAGCGCTGTTTCTAAGGCCAGGCGGCATGGGCGCCCGAAGAATGGAGACCTCACCTTCCTTAAGATTGGTGCCGTAGTACGCATTCAAGCGGCAGAGGTCGGTCGGGCCGCCGGAGATCAGGGTGACGTCGTAGCGATCCTTGAGGGCCTCAGCCGTCCACAGCACCGTCGCCTCTGAGCCGGTGCAACCCAGCCGGGGATGCACTATCGCCACTTTAGCTTGCGGCATGCTTGGTCTCTCGCGGTTTTTCAGCAATCCGCCTCGCCGCCCTGGATTGGCCTCGCGGTCATGGTCCCGCCACTTGCCGGTAACGCCCCGGTACGCATCAATCATTCCCCACAACGCTGCCCGCGCTGACCCCTGTCGCCCTGTCAGCAAGTACTTGACGACCCTGCCGGCGCCTATCAGCGGGTAGATCAATCGAAAGCGAAGGCGTTCAAACCTCGGCATATAGTCAGCTATGTAGAACAGGTTCCGGGTGCTGTAGTACCACTTGCACGGTCCCCGGTCGCCGCCGCTGCTGGCCCTCCCTTGGTGATAGCCAACCGCGCGCCTGGCCAATCGCGGCTTGTAACCTAGCCTACAGGCCAGTGAAGAAAGCACATCGTCCTCTCCGTAAAGAAAAAGGCGGTCGTCCAGATAATTGCCCTGGATCTGCTTCACGCCTTCCAGCAAATCCCGCCGCATGAGCAGTGCCGCGCCACTCACCCAGCCAGCGGGTTTCAAATCGGAATCGGCGTCAAGTGCCGCCGAATTCTTCCTGAGGTTCTCGCTGATTTGTCGATTGTCAAGGCCATGAGGCCTGCTGCCTCCCTCCTTGAAACGGCCGTCGAACTGTTCATTGGCCGAAGCCGCATTCGGTTCGCAAGTCTTCCCGCCATCCGACCTGTCTCCGGCCGGCCTGAGCGCGGCGCCGATCATAGCCGCGTCGACCCGCCGGTCGGCAGCCACAAGTTGCGCGAGGCAATCGGGTTCGAGGCAAGCGTCGTTATTCAAGAAAAAGACGTAGTCTGCGGCCAAACCACGCCGAAGGGCATAGGATATGCTCAGGTTATTGCCGCCCGTAAAGCCGAGGTTCTCCTTGTTGCGGATCAGGACCAGCTTGGCTGGGGAGGGAACCCTTTCAAGCGCTTCTTCGGTCTGCGGGTCACCGCCTTGGAGCGCGGTTTCCTGTGTGTAGTCGGCAAGGACGTGGCCAGCGCCGAGGTTTTCATGTGCCCAGGCCTTGATCCTTTCCGCCGACCCGTCCCAGGAGCCGTTATCGACCACGACGCTCAGGTAGTTGGGATAGTCGAGCCGCCGCACGGACTCCAGGCACTCCAGCGTATCCCGCCAGCCGTTCCAGTTGAGGATGCTGATGACGACACATGGGCACTCAGTCATGGGATTACGGTCGTGTCAATCGGTTCCGCTGGGCTTTGCCCATCAATGTACAAAACTCCGATTCCGTAGCCGCCCTGCTGGCGGTCCTTGATTATCTCAATATGGCGGTATTTTGATCTGATCTCACGCCAAACCTGCGGCACGCCGCCGACGTTCTCGGTGGGACCCTCCACAATGTCATGAAAGGCAATTAGTCCGCCCTTCCCGACCATCGGCCCGTAAATCTCGAAGTCACACTTCACGCCGGGATAGGAGTGGTCGCCGTCAATGAATAGGTAGTCGAGTTCTTGCCCCCTCAGAGCTGCCTTGACCTTATCGGACACGTCCCTACTGTGCGAATCTCCCTGTAGGAGGAGGAGCCGTTGCCTCGGGCGCGCAAAACGCTTATACAGCCACGTACGACTGCGGCCGTATCCGCCAAATCTCCCCTCCGGGAGGTCAACTCCAATAATCGTGGCCTGCGGGCTTGCAAGCCTCATCAGCAAGAGGAGCGTGCCCCCGCGCCATGTGCCAATCTCCAAGGCGCGTTCAGGGCGCCGGGCGGCAAGGATTTCGCCAAGGGCGGTCAACTCGTCTCGCTGTTGGTTCGCGGCGAAAAAGTAATTTCCGACCACAAAATCGACCAGCCCCGGTACGCCATTTCGCGCTCCTACAATCAAATACCGAAACCAGCACCAAGTGGCGTTCCAGCCCTTCACGACCTTCCGCAGCAACGTACGGCCTCCGCTTGTCCTTTCCGGGCAGGGCCTGTTCAGCGCGCTACTTTGAGCCACAGTCTACAGACTCCAGGCACTCCAGCGTATCCCGCCAGCCATTCCAGTTCAGAATGCTGATGACCACCCTCGGTGAAGACTCTTGGCTACATGCCATCCTAAAACCCTGATCCCGCTGTGGAATCGCGGTGCCCAATAGTGATTTGCGGGATTATGCCTTTAACAGACCCACGAGCGTAGCACTGGGGTGGGGTTCCCGCGGCATAGACGGATTCGTGGGGGAGTTTCAACGATCAGAATCAGCGCCGCAAGGCTTTCCGTATCCCTTCCTTGATGTTCCGCGGGACAAGCGCCTTGATACGCTTCGGAACGAAAAGCTGATACGCTTTAAGCAGGCCGGTGCCGGGACTTGGATTGAGCATTTCGTTGTAATACGGCCTATTGTAACCCTGGTGCCACCAACTATCGCCGGTAAGGCTGACAAAGGGAACCTCAGTGCGCTGGAAAAAGGCTGTGTTGTCGTCAACCACTTCCAGCAGTCTAAACATGTCACCAGCTTGGATGATCTCAAACATCCGGCGAATGGTTGGGATCTTGATGTCGTCAACCAGAAGCATCCCCCCGGGCTCGATTTGAGGGTAGAAATAGAAATACTCGAGGTCCGGGAAGGGATACCCATGCGGACCATCAATCAAGGCGAGTTGCAGTTTGTGCTGAAAATGGTACGCGGGCAGGGTTTCCTGCGTGAATCCCTCAATGAAAGTCACGTTTTTTGCCTCGAACAGAGGGCTATTCCTCACCTGACTAATGCTCTTGCCTTCATCTATCGCGAAGACCAAATGGTTGGCAGAGAGATGTGAAAACAGGAGCGTCGTCTTTCCTGACCCGGTTTCAGCGGAGTTTCTGACTGCTCCAATGCGTTCGGCGTGCTGCGCAATTGCCCGCAGAACATTTCCCCCAACGCTGCCGACGCCGTTCCAGTCCGCTGGAAGAGCCTCAACCTTGTTTATCACTTCAGCAACCTTCAATCTTTCGCGCCTCCTCGGTTTTCGTTGTGGTGTACTTAGCAGCTCTCATTTTTCCTCGGCGTCACTTTCTTCGGCTGTGGCTTGGATTTCAGGATTGTGTTGAGCGCATCATCAAATGGGACCTCGATCTTGAAGTGGGGTGATTTGGGACAACCTGCGTCCTATCCTTGGCGCACACGAGCTTCGATGAATTCTTCCAGTAGGTCGGTGCTGCGTTGCCACGTAAAGGCTTGAATACGCCTATGCCCCTCCGAGGCAAGCCGAATCCGGAGGTCATCATCCTCCAGGAGCCGGAGTAGATTCATTGCCAACGCCTCCGGATCTCGTGGGGGAGAGAGCAAAGCCGTAACGCCGTGCTCCGCGTATTCGCGGTTGCCCCCGCAGTCGGTGGAAACCACGGCACACCCACAGGCCATCGCCTCTGCGGGTGGAAGAGCGAAGCCCTCGGCCAGACTGCTACAGACAAAGATCGACGAACTGTTGTAAATAGCAATCAGGCTTTCTTCTGAGACATTGCCCTGATAGGAAGCCCAGGAAGGAATATTCCTGGGTTTCTCGTCGCGCTGCCCAAAGATGACGACGCCCGTATCAGGATGGCGTTGCTTGGCGATTTCTAGAGCAGATATCCCGTCCTCGGGAGCCTTGTAACCGGCGTACCCATAGAACATGCTGACTCTTTTCGGCCGTCGGCCGATATCAGCGGTGACACGGAATCTCTTGTGGTCGATGCCAATTGGGATGTTGACCGTATTCCGATGGCCGCCTTCAGCGCTACAAACCTGCTCGTAGAGCCAGCGGGAGTCGGTGACTTTCTGAAAAGGCTGGCGCCAAGTTGCTTCCAACCGGTCCGTGGGACCGAAGAAGGACCCAAAATCCTGGACGAGATAGAACTTTCGCCCCTTCGACGGAGGATACTCTGCAACGTACTCGGCAGTTTGCCACGCCGTCGCAAACACCGCGTCGGCGTCTGGGAGATGACGGGCGGAGGGTTCAGGAACGATGATGATCTTCACGCGTTCGTCGACTGGTTGCCAGCGTATCTTGGCCGGACGCAGGCGGTCGCGCAACTGCGCTCCCTTCCGCCTTAGCCAGCGGTAGAGGTCGGACGCCGGTGGCGGAGGATGCTTGGGGAGGCGGCGCGGGTGCACGACAGTAACCTCCTGGCCGCGCGCGGCGAGGTGATTGGCGTACTCGTACACCACTCGGTACCCGCCCGACGGTTGCCTATAGAACGCGGGCAGGAGGAATGTTACCCTCATAGATTCCTGGCCAGCGCGAGCCGGCGAGAAACGAGTGGGAGATGCGCACCGCCGCAATCGTACTTCAAGAGACTTCGTGACAACATCCTACTCTTTGATGGATAGTGGGCCAAGACCTGCGCCTGCGAAGTACTTTCTCGGGTTGAGCCCCATTCTCTCTAGATGAGGAGTAATTTTCCTCAAATATGGAGTAATTTTCGTCAACCCCAGCTTGAGCGATCTGCGAGGCAAGGGGATAAATGCCAGAACCACGCACGCGATTTCCTTCCAGCCGGCTTTCCCAGCAAGGCCCTTCAATCGTCTTAATTGGTTTCTCGCCACAATTCCATCCCCGACCCACGCGGCCCGAAGGATGATTTGCCGCATGAACTGGGCCTTTAAGCTGGACGTCCTACTTGCATCACCCGGGAGTGGGTAGCGTTCGAGCGCCCGCAATCGGACAACTAAAGAACTGATCTCATGGCGCCAAACCTGAAGGGGGTCGCTTTGCCTTGTCGCTGAATTGAGGCTGTGCCGGTAGCTAGCCAGTGTCTCCCTGAGATACACCATCTTCCCGAGTTGGCTTAACTCCAAAAAAAGAGGTATGTCTCCCATCAGTTGGGTATGATCACTACAAAGGGTGTCGCCTAGAAACGTCCGGCGGACCGCGTCAGTCCTTGCGACTACCGTGCAGGGATAGTGAATAAGTGTCCCGAGGATAAGGTCCTGATACTCGATGCGAAGCGGCGGCTGAGCACACTTGTTCTGCTTTTCCGACCCTATCACTTGCCCCTGAGCAGAGATATGCCGAACTTCTCCGCCGATATACACCAGTGAGTTATCCGCCCGAAAAGCACGAATCTGAAGCTGTAGCTTATCCCTTCTGTGCCACCAATCGTCGCCCTCGCAAATGGCCATATACTCGCCCCGCGCCGCCAGAATCGTCCGCGTACCGTTCGTTTGCATCCCTACGTTCTTTCCCGAGAACAACACTCGGATTATCTCCGGATAGCGCCGCTGAAACTCCAACACTATCTCCCGCGTGCGGTCGGTGGAGCAATCTTCCCCGATAATCAATTCGATCGGAAAGTCCGTCTCCTGCGACACGACCCCCTCAATTGCTTGCGCGATGTATGGCTCGTGGTTGTACGTGATCATCACCACGCTCACCAGCGGATCACGCACGAGACGGTCGGGGTTCGCGACCTCGGTGTACGGACCCACCACATTTTCGAGGCCACCGGCTTGCGTCATCTGACTCCTCTTGGGCCTTTTCTTCTCAAGCAATTTCCTCTCGCCCGCCAAAATATGTTGATACCGCTCCGCGACTTCGGGAAGGTATTTTCGGACCTGGCTATCGGGTTGCTTTGGGCACGAAAAACATTACGGTTTCTCTGATGCTCTCGGAGTAGTGCCTGACATAAAGGTTGTAGCGCTAATTCATTTCCAGAACCCGCAATGGCACGCGCCAAAAATCTCGCTGGTCATGATAGATACACACTGCCATGGTAGGAGACGCCGACCTTATATGTTCCGCCGCTCCTTGCAGAGCTTCATATTCTGCTCCTTCGATGTCCAACTTCAGGAAAGTTATTGTTTCATGCACTTCATCATCAAGACAGACCACCTCGATCTCCGATTGGCCAAGAGCCGAAATGCTGCTAGCCAGTCCCGCCCCCGTATCGAAGCGCAGCCGATCGTTGCGGCTGAACAGTCCCTTTTGCAGGAACGAGACATCACGCAAGCCCGCCAGGTTACGCCGTGACACCTCCATCATTGCAGGCGCCGGCTCAAAACAATAAATCCCGTGGTAGGCCTTGTTCCACGCGGCGAATTGCAGACTGGTCTGCCCGTCATATCCGCCGCCGTCAACAAACACTTCGGCTTCGTGCAAAGGCAAGAAATCCTCGAAATACTGCTGGTCAATCGCCAACTTAAATCCCTCCATGTATTTCAAGTCCACGCTGAGCCGGAACTGGACGACTTGTGCGAAGTGCCGTTTCGAGATTTGATCAGCCAAACGATCCCACACCCACATATAACGAGCTGGGTTTTCGAGAATGTCTTGACGGTTACCAGCGCAAAAATCAACCGGCGCAAACACGTTCGGCGACAGGCGGGCACAGGTGAAGTAATCAATTACCTCATGCACACCCGCTGATCGAAGCCGATTGAGCGCAGTGACTGGAAGCGTGTCCAGGACGCAGGAAACCACTAGGCATTTTGCCGGCAGTTCCGACATCCGAATCACGGGTCTTTCTAGGTAAAGCTTCTCCTCCGTGAAATCGTCTATGAACGCCTGAACCGGCACGCGGCGGGAAACCCGTTCAGCGTACTTGTTCCGGCCGAGCACATAAATCGGCGTGGCGGTGCCGGACATCAAGCGCTGAAAGACCTCCTGTTTGGCGGCAGGCACCACACCTTCGTCAAGATTAAGCATGTTTAGATACTGGTCCTGTTTTAGTTTCCCGATCCAGATGATCTGATTGATCACACCCAACAGTAGAGCACGGAGTCCTGTTGGCTCGGTGTGTGATGCCGGACCGCCATTTTATAGTCCGGAACCAAGCTCTGCAGGGCTAATGGAATATCAAACAAATCGTTTATGCGGTGATATATCGACAGGGCAAGTTTTGGACGATGGGTTTTTATGCTCGCGCTCGCACCTCGGATCAAGGGCATTTCAAATCCCTCGACGTCTGCCTTCAGGAACGTGACAGGGCCGCCCGCAAGATACTGATCTAGCTTCCTTACCTGCAGGCTCCCGGCCTGCTTTCCTTGGGAAAACAGAAATGATCCCCCTGTCATGTTGAAAACTCCAGACTCGAAAAAATCGAGGGTCGTCTCTTGGTCGCCAAGCCCAGCCTGCACGCAGGCAATTGCGTCATCGGGCAGGGCCCATTCCTGGATCAGCCTGGAAGATCGAGCCTTCAATGCTGAGTGCAGTTTTGGATTCGGCTCAAAGGCGTGGATTTTCTTGAAAATGCCATGGCTTCTCCACACGAACTCTTCCACTATCCGGCCGACGTACGCGCCCGCGTCAACCATGACGGCTTCAGGGTCAGCAAGGTACTGGAAATCCGGAATCGCCCAGTACTGGTTGTCCTCATAAATGGCGGGGTAGAGAGAATAGTCGGAGAGGATGTTCGCTTTCAGAATCGACAGATAGACCAGTCGGGAGCGGTCGTCACAGAGAATATCTCTCGCGACAGTCTCAAGGCGATCCCAATTGGTGCGAACAACGTAGTGGGCGAATGACTCACAGCGCAGTCCCTTTTCAGCAAGCTTGGCTGCCGGCACTTTCCAGTTCTTCATGGAAATGACCACCGGGCAGTTGTTGCGAAGGGCAAAACTGAGTGGCACTATGTCAACACCACGATAGCTACTAGCCTCTCGTCCCGGAGTGTCGTCAAGAAATCCGAGCACCTTGATCCCCTTTTGGGAGAAATATTCAAGCGCCCCGGCGCCGATGGAACCTGCGCCGTATAAAAGTATGCCATTATCAAAGACTGCGTCATCACATCGAGCCGATCCAGTCAGCGCAGCAATTTTATGAAGAAGTTGCGGCACGCAGTCCCAGTCCTCTCTTGCGCGGTAAACTGTAGTCAGATTCTCGACCTCGCTTATAAGCTTTGCTGTCACTTTTCGATTTACCTTCCTGATCTTCTCTGCACTCTTAGTGTGATTCGCCCACCGGCGCTGCGGTTCGGCCTTTGCGCTCAATCAATGAAGCGGAATCTCAGCTCACCATCGGAAACATGCTTCGCTTTGTCGTTCCTCGCCAGGATGTTGTAATGCACTGGAAACAGATCCCTGCCCGGCGTTTCAAGAATGTCGATCTCAATGATTAGGAAATCCCGCAGCAGCACCTTGAAGCCGTGCTCGGTGAAGCGCCAGCAGTCCGGTAGCGGGCCGTGAATCCGGCAGTTGAGCGGCGCGGAAGCGAGCAGGAAGCCTCCGTGCTTGAGAATGCGGCGCATCTCCCGGGTGGCACCAAACGGGTCGAGGGTGTGTTCGATCACCTCCATACACACGATGCAGTCGTAGGTTTCGTCGAGGATGAAGTCATTGCGCTTCGTGATGTCGCCGACATGCGTAGGCTTGTAGGTGTCCACGATGTCGAAGGTGTCAATCGTGTAGTTGGCGAAGTATTCTCGCACTTCGGAGCGGCCCTGCGAGCCGACCTCCAGCAGCCTACCGGACTGGTTGGATAAGTTCCCGGCGATTCTCTGTAAAAACCCGGTAACGTGTTCCCGCGCCATCCGTAGGAAGTCCACGTCCATTTGTGACACGATTGCCATACTCGCTCTTTTCCTACTTTACCTTGCCGATCGGCATAGCCGGGTTGCCAAACACTTTAAGCCGCGGCTGGATATCTCTGACCACAACACTGCCAGCGCCCACGAAAGCCCAAGCACCCACCCTGATCTGGGGAGCAATGCAAGCGTGACTTCCCAAAAAGACGCCTTCACCAAGGATCGAGTTTCCATTGATGCCAACGTGACTGCTGATTTGGCACCAATCACCAACAATGGCATCGTGCCCCACGTTGCTAAGTGCCCCAATCGAAACATGATTGCCGATCCTGGCATCGCACGTTACAGAAGAGAAGGGGGCCATGACAATGCCGGCGCCGAGCTGCACGTTTTTCCCGATATTTGCCAAAGGATGGATCAAGTTAATGAAACGGCCTCCCCGTTCCATAATGGGAGAATAGTATTTGACTTTGTCTTTTGGATCGCCAATGGCGCCGATGAATACATCATCTTCTTTGATTGGGTAACTCTCCACGTCACCGATTATGCAAGGCTCATAGTCGAACCCATCGAGCGCGCTTGACCTGTCGTCGAGGAACCCCTTGATTTGCCAGTGAGCCCCGGCAGCAATTGCCTGGAGTGCCCATCCGAAGGTTTCGCGACCGTATTTGCCCGCGCTGATGATGATGAGGTTCTGTTTTCGGGACGGCTTTTGTGGGGCGGCCACCGTTACCAGTCGTCTTAGTGCCGGTGGCGCCGCCAACCCGCCTGATAGAACTCCGGATCGAGGTGCTGCACGTGAAATGGGAACTTCTCCTTGCTCAGATATCAGGTTGCTGCGCGACTGCCGTCCGCTTGAATTGTCCAAGGCTCTTTGGATGAGGCTGGCGAGATAGGCCGGGGTTGGCGATTCGTTGATATCGTCAACCCTGATTTCGGTACCGAAACGCTGGTGGATTCGATGCATTAAAATTGCGGTCAGCAGGGAATCCCCGCCGGCTCGCAGAAAATTCGAGTGCAAGTCGATGTCTTCCAACTGGAGCAATTCCTTGAACAGGTTCAGGATTTCGAGCTCCACTGGAGCAGCGTCCGTGGCCGCCGCTTTGGGCGCGGACCCGGTCTGGTCCTGCGGATTTGGCAATCCCTCGCGATCCACCTTGCCTGTGGGCAGGGTCGGGAGGCAATCCAAGATCACATACTGCCGCGGCACCATGTAATCGGGCAGCCGGGATTCCAGGCGTTTCTCCACCTCGCGCGGTTGGAATTGGCCGGGCTCCTTGAGCACTACGTAACCCACTAACTGATCCTCGCCGAGGCGGTTTTTCACTATCGCGGTGGCAGAGTCCGCTACTCCGGGTGAGGTGGATAACACATGGTCGATTTCCGCCAGTTCAACGCGGTAGCCCCTGATTTTGACCTGGGAATCTTTTCGCCCCAGGTGAATCAGGCAGCCGTCCGGTTCCAGTTTGCCAAGATCGCCCGTCAAATACACGGGCTCTTTGTCGTCGCCGATGCGGACGAATTTGCTTTGGGTAAGCGTCGCATCGCGCCAGTAGCCGGCAGACATGTATTCACTCTTGATGCCGATCTCGCCAACACATCCGACCGGCAATTCGCGACGCTGGTCATCCAGAATCACGACCTGCCGATCCTCGGATACCGAATACCCGCCCGCGACATTGGTATTCTCGATGGGGATATGATGGTCCACCGGGTAGAGGCGATAGTTGTAGGTTTCACTGGTGCCCACTTGGTTCACCAAGTGGCTTCCGACCGCAAAGTGCCGGCGGAACAGTTCCACTTCGCGCACCGTCAGCGGTTCGCTGGCCATAACGACGATACGGATATCATGAAACATAAAATCGTCGGGGACGGTGCGCAGGAACTGCCGGAACGCACTTGGAATCCACTGGAATGTCGTCACTTTCTCCTGAACAAGCCAGCCGGCCATTCCGATAAATCCCTGAGTCTTCGCGTCCCATGGATACAGCGTGCCGCCGTTGGTGAGGCAACAATAGATGTCCACCACGGAAGCGGAAAAACTGGCGGAATGGAGCCATGTTACGCGGTCGCTGGAAGCGAAGAAAAGGTAGTTGGTCACGCACATGATGTGATGCAGAAGGTTGCGGTGCAAAAAGGCGATCCCTTTGGGGCGGCCCGTGCTGCCGGAAGTGAAGAGGATATAAGCGCGGTCGAGCGGGTTGCACGGCACTTGAGGATTTGGGGCAGCCGCGTCGCGTTTTATCCCCGAGGTGTTGATGATCCGTACTCGTTTCCCGGCAAGTTCCTCGGCAAGTCTCATGTGCGCGTCGTCGGTCAGCAGAACCACCGGCTCGGCGTCTTCCAGCATCACGCGCACCCGGTCTTGGGGGAAATTTGGATCCAGTGGCACATACGTTTTGTGCGCCTTTAGCGACGCCAAGATGGCAATAATCGACTCTGATGAGTTGGGCAGCAGGATGGCAGCTTGCGCCAATTCCTTTCCGCATGCGGAGAGGACTTCCATGGCGATGGAGTTGGCAAATCCATTGGCTTCGGCGTAGGTGAGGGCAGTGTCGCGGGTTTTGAGGGCGATGTTCCTTGGATACAAATGCACTTGTTCCTCAATCCGCTCGTGGATACCCTGAGAAATGGCCGCCTTTCTGAATTCGACAAAATCGGCCGGTCTAGTGACGGTAAGTTTCGTGGGCATGGTCAATGGAAATGTGGGTTTAGGGGCGTGGCGACCGTCCAGTCAGTGTGCCGATCACTTCGAATGACGTGTGGGTGATAGGTTCTACCCGAAGCAAGAAGGACATCGCGATGTAAACGACCACCCCCGTGGTTACACCCACCAATAGGAGGACCGGGGGTGTTAATCTCGCGGCCAAGGCAAGCGCTCCGACGATCAAGGCCATTACGGTCGCACTCAGGAGAGGCTTAAGCAAGTCCTTGATTTGCGCGAAAATGTTGTAGTCAATCGCTCCTTGTGCATAGGCCACGTTCACGCCATAGCACAGCAAAGATACCACCAGCATGGCCCACACCATCGCCATCACGCTGATCGGCACGGTTACCGCCAAACCGACGGCAATCAGCACCTTCTTCACCACCTCCGCTCGCAGAAAAAGGTCTGATCGCCCTGCCGCCATCAGCACGTCCAGATTCGCCACATGCAGCGGATATAGCGCCCCCGCTAAGGCCAGAATTCTTAGATAAGGCACACACGGCAGCCACCTTACCCCGAAGACAACCATCACGATCGGTTTCGCCATCAATGCCAGACCTACCATCATCGGAATCACCACCGCCCCGATCGTCGTCATACACTTCCTCATCGCCTCCTTCAAGCGTTCCCGGTCATGCGCGATCGTCGAGAACATCGGGAATGTCACCTTCGACACGATGGTCTGGAACTGGCCCGCCGGCAGTTGCTGCGTCGAGTACGCCCTGGTGTAATAGCCAAGATCGGCCGGGCCGAACACCTTCCCGATCAGCAGCAATTGTACGCGGTCAAACCCAGTGTTCAGCAATCCCGAGGCGAGGACGCGCGATCCGAATCCGAACATGGACCGCAGCGACTTGATGCTCCCCTTCCGGCTGGGGCGCCACGGCACCAGCAACCAAACCAGTAGCGTCGCGATCAGCGCCGATATGTTCGCCTGGATCGCCAGGCTCCACACGCCGTAACCTCGCCACGCGAGCGCCACGGCCACGGCGCCTGAAACCGCACTCGCCGCCATTCCGACCTTCCACTGGGTCTTGAAGTCCAGTCGCCGGCTCAGAAGCGCGAATTGCACCGACCCGCAAGCTTGGATGAAGAGATTCAGCGCCAGCAGTCTTGTCAGGCCGGTTAGAATCGGCTGCGCGTAGAACCGCGCTATCCATGGAGCCGCCCCATACATCGCCGCGGCCATCCCCAGCCCCACGCTGATGTTGAAAAGAAAAACCGATGTCTTGTCTTCCTCCGTGAGCGCTTTCCGTTGGATCAGGGCCGCGGAGAAGCCGCTGTCGACAAACGCCGACGCTATCGCCAGAAACACCACGATCATCCCCACCAACCCAAACTCCGAGGGGGTCAATAACCGCGCCAGCAGGATCGAGGTGATGAATTGGATCCCTTGGCGACCAAATGTGTCCGCCGAACTCCAGATGACGGCCTTGAGCGACCGTTCCCGCAGTCCTGCTGGCCTGTTTTCCGTTTCTGTATTCACGCCGGACCCGCGGCAATGTTCAGTACGCCCCTTCTGCTCCCGGCTGGAAGTGACCTCCGCCGCTCGTGGATGTGCCGAATGATGTCGCAGATGCGCACCACGTCATCAAGCCCCAGGTCGCTGAAAATGGGCAGGGTGATGATCCGGCCCGCCACGCTGCGCGCCACGGGCAATTCACCTTCCCGCACAATCCCCCGATAGCAAGCGAAATCCGTCACCAGAGGATAAAAGTACCGCCGCGCGAAGACGTTCCATTCCTTCAGCCCATTGTACAGGTCGTCGCGGCTTGCCCCGAACTCCCTCTCATCCACCTCAATAGGAAAGAAGGCGTGGTTATATTCGACGCCCGGGCCCGCCGGCGCCGCCGTGCGAATGCCAGGAATGGTCATCAGTTCACGCCGGTACGTCTCCGCAAGGTGGCGTCTTTTCTCCACAATTTCACCCATTCCCTTGAGCACCAGTCGCCCCATCAGCGCCTGAAGCTCGTTCATCTTGGCGTTCGTCCCCGGCATCACCACTTCAACTTCGTTCTCAAATCCGAAGTTCTTCAGGTAGTCGAACCGGCGCCGCAGCCTCCCGTCGCCGAACGTCAGCATCCCCCCTTCCACTGAATGGAAAAGCTTGGTCGCGTGGAAGCTGAACATGCTCAAGTCCCCGAATTGCCCGATCGGCCGCCCGTTCACCCGCACTCCGAACGCATGGGCTGCGTCGTAGAGCAACTTCAGATTGTGCTCCCGCGCGATCCGCTCCAGTTCCTCCAACCGGCAGGGGTGCCCGTACACATGCACGCCCAGAATCGCGCTTGTCCATGGAGTGATCGCCGCCTCCACTTGTTCCGGGTCCAGGGTATAGTGTTCCGGCTCGATATCCACAAACACGGGTCTCACCTTATTCCAGAAGAGCGAGTGCACCGTCGCCACAAAAGTATAGGGCGTCGTAATCACGTCCCCCGTGATGCCCATTCCCTGAAGCGCAATCTGCAGCGCCAAGGTCCCGTTGGCGAAAAGACATAGGTTCTCCGTCCCGCAGTACTCAGCCAACTCCGCCCGAAAACTCTCCAGCACCGGGCCGTTGTTGGTCAGCCAGGCCCGGCCCCAGATTTCCGCCAGTCCCCTCTGGAACTCCTCCAGCGGAGGGAGCCAAGGCTTCGTAACGTAGATCGGCTTATCGAACGGTTTGCTCATCCCAAGGTGCCTCTGTCCAATTTGATTTGATGAGACCGAAAACAGCTACGCAATGGGCGCGGCAGTCCACACTTCTCATGGCAGCGCCTTTACCTGCGCTGACACCCCACAACTCACCGCTCAATTCCACCATCGAACGGCAGCCGCTCGACCAAGCTGAGCAATAGAGGATGACCTGCCTCACCGGATTGAAAGGGGTGTTGGCGATGAGCTTTCCGTCCAGCCCGCCTTCGCCGCTGCCCGACCGTTCGGCATCGGAAGGAGCGTCTTTCAGGGCATTATCGCGGGCGGCTTTGCCAGTCGTAGTTGATGTCGGGATCGTCATAGGGGATTCGGCCCTCGTCCTCGGGGTTGTAGAAGCGGTTAGTGGCATAGACGAGGTGGGCAGATTCCCCCCCAATCACCTTGTAGCCATGAGCGATGCCCGGCGGGATACGTAATTTCCACGAGCGGAGGGTTCCAAGGAAGAGGGTATTCACCTGGCCGCAACTCGGAGACGTTTCCCTGAGGTCGCACAGGAACACTTGCAACATTCCCCCCACCGGAGCCCACAAATCCGTCTGCTCGAAGTGGTAGTGGATGCCCTTAATCACCCCAGCATAAGAGGCCGATATCGAAACCTGAATACGATTGTCACCGGAGGGAATGAAATCTCGGGCTATTCCCGGCTCACCAAAGCGAAAAAGCTCCGCAAAGCAGCCTCGGTCGTCAGGCCATTTGAGGAAGGGCTCCACCTCCACGCCCGGGATCAACCGCGCAGATTGCGAGTCGGTGATGAGATCCCCTAGGCCCGGGCTGGGCTGGGGCACGATCACGAGCTGCCGTCCCCCACGCTCGGCAACCACCCGACGTTCAGGAGAGGTCACGGTAGGGCACCCCCGATTCGGTTATCTTCCCCTGCTGGTCGTTCAACAGACACTCCCGATCTCCGTCGTGTTTAAGCTCCTCTAGGTAACTCTTGAGGCCTTCCCTCCAATGCGGGAGCAGGCCCAAGCGCTCCGAGCTTATACGACGGTTCTCGAGCACTGAGTTGGCCGGGCGGCGCGCCGACCGCCCGCATTGCTCAGACGAAATGGGCACCACATGGAGGCCTGGAAAGCCGCCCAACTCCACAATGGCCTGGGCAAATTCAAACCACGAGCAACTCCCCGAGGCGGTGATGTGGTAAATCCCGTACTGCTTTGTCGACACCAACTGGGAGAGTTTGGAGGCCAGATGTCGCGTGTAGGTGGGCGAACCGCGTTGGTTGTTAACAACCCGCAGCTCGCCCCGTTGCCGCGCCACTTCCAGAATCGTTGCTACAAAATTCCTGCCCTTTGGCCCGAACAGCCAGGACGTCCTGACGATGAAATATCGCTCCAGGAGGGCCTGGAGGTGTCGCTCGCCTTGCAGCTTGGAGCGGCCGTAGGCGTTGATCGGATTCGCTGGGGCTTCCTCGCTGTAAGCTTGGTCCTGATTGCCGTCGAAGACGTAGTCCGTGCTCATGTAGAGCATCGTGGCGCCAAGCTCCCTACAAGCTTGCGCGACATTCCGGGCGCCTTCCGCGTTGCACTCGTCTGCCCTCCGCCAGTCCAACTCGCAACCGTCAACGTCGGTATAAGCGGCAAGGTGCATCACCAGTTCAGGCCTGTGGGCGCGGAACGTGTTTCTGACTGCGTCCCGATCGCGGATGTCGCAGTCCGCGATATCCACACCCGTCACCTGATGGGCTCGGGCGAGGGCCGGCGCCAGGGCGTACCCAAGCATTCCCCTTGCCCCCGTTACGAGGATGCGCATCTGCCATTGCCTGTGGGACCCAAGACTTTTGCCAAGGTCAGGGCGCGACGGTCATACTGCCGCCGGTAATAAGAGCGATAGGCGCGTGTGAGAACCCGCTCCTGCCAGTCACCATGGGTGGAGTACCACTGCACGGTGGCAGCTAATCCTGCCTCGAAGCTCGTCTGTGCGGCCCAGCCGAGTTCCTCTTGGATCTTCCGCGCATCCACCGCGTAGCGCCGGTCGTGCCCCGGTCTGTCCTGAACGAAAGTCAAAAGCGATTCGGGTTTTCCCAGAATCTGAAGGATTAGGCGCGCAATTTCCAGGTTGGGCCGCTCATTACTGGCGCCGATGTTGTAGGTCTCACCCTCACGTCCGTGATGCAGCACGGCATCCAAGGCTGCGCAATGGTCGGCCACATGAATCCAGTCCCGCACCTGTAGTCCGTCGCCGTACACGGGGATGCATTGGTCGCTCAGGGCTCGGCTGAGGAGCAGAGGAATAAACTTCTCAGGGAATTGGAAGGGACCATAGTTGTTCGAGCAGCGGGTGATGATGACCGGAAACTTGTAAGTGCGAAAATAGGCGCGCGCGATAAGGTCCGCGCTGGCTTTGCTGGCCGCGTAGGGACTGTTCGGAGCCAGAGCCGTTTGCTCCGTGAATTTCTCGCCTTGGCCGGCACTCCCGTAAACTTCGTCTGTGCTCACCTGTACGAAGCGCCCCACCTTCGTTCGCCTCGCGACTTCCAGCAGGCACTGGGTCCCCAGCACGTTGGTCTTGATGAACCGCGAACTCTCGAGAATGCTCCGGTCCACGTGCGACTCGGCGGCAAAGTGCACAACCGCGTCCACGCCCTGCGAGAACAACTCGAGGACTCTGCGCCGGTCGCAGATATCAATCCGGGAGAAGCCGTGATGGGGATTCACCTGAAGATCTGTCAGGTTATCGAGGTTCCCGGAATAGGCGAGCTTGTCCAGGTTGAGCACAGAATAGCCCGGATACTTGTTCAGAATGTACCGAACGAAGTTGCATCCGATGAACCCTGCTCCCCCAGTGACCAGAAGCTTCATTGGCCGGGCTCGTCCTCCCTGCAGCTTCGGATACCTATGGATACTGGCAGAGCCACGCGAGGGGTCGAGCTTTGTTTCTTCAACTTGGATTCAGCCACCAAGTTTGTAGCCAGCCTCAAAGACTCAAAAGTTCCCGCATCTGTCCACCAGCCTTCGAGAAAGCTATGCGTCAGGGTACCCTCTTCGAGATAGGCATTGTTGACATCAGTAATCTCGAGCTCACCCCGGCTTGATGGTTTGAGCTTGCTAATTTTCTGAAAGACTGTGGCGTCATAAAAGTAGACCCCAGTGACCGCAAAGCGACTGGCTGTATGGGTCGGCTTTTCCTCGATGCGAATGATTCGCTCACCCTCAAACACCGGAACTCCAAACCTTTCCGGGTTGGGTACGTCTTTCAGCAGGACGTGAGCGCCTCGAGGTTGAGCTTCAAAACGCTGGGCCGCATCTCGAATGCTTCCTTCGAGAATATTGTCCCCCAGGATGACGCAGATTTTTTCGCCATCCGCGAAATCGTCCGCCAGCCGAAGCGCGTCGGCGATGCCCCCCTCGCCCTCCTGGTAGGTGTAATTCAAGTGCTTAAGGCCGAACTCCTTGCCATTGCTCAAAAGTCGAAGGAAATCACCGGAGTTGCGGCCCCCGGTCACAATCAGAATCTGCACAATGCCCGCCTCCACAAGCGTCCTCAAGGGGTAAAAAATCATGGGCTCATTGTAAACGGGCAACAAGTGCTTGTTGGTGACCTTCGTCAAGGGGTATAACCGCGAGCCCGTTCCTCCCGCCAGAATCACACCCTTCAACTGCCACCTCCTTGTTTTCCTCGACGCGATTCACTTCCGGTCAAGCAGCACGTCCACCTCGAATTGCGAGTTGACCGCGCTGGCAAGGGTGGATTCCTCCCGTCCCGCAAGGCGGGAGGACGGGAATGACGCCCGCCCCTGCGTGTCACCCCCGTCCCGGCCTGCGGGAGGGGTCCAGTGGATTCCTCCCGCCATGGCGGGACGGGAACGACCGTCCACTGAGTTCCAGAATCGAGCGGGCGGCAAACTGCGGGCCGTAGACGAACGCCCGGCGCCAGGTCCTCCCCGGTTCATGGAAGAAACGCCAAAGCCATTCGAACCCCGACTCCCGAATCCAGGCTGGAGCGCTTTTGACTTTGCCGCTGACAAACTTAAACGCCGCCCCGACGGCGATCGTCACCGGCACGTTGAGCTTTTCCCGGTGCGAGAAAATCCATTCTTCCTGTTTTGGCAAGCCCAGTCCTACCCACAGGACATCCGGTCTCGTTTGGTTAATCATCTTGACGACTTGCGCGTCTTCTTGCGGAGTAAGTTCACGAAACGGCGGGGAATATGTGCCGACAATGCGCAGGCGCGGGAATTGTTCCGAGAGCCTGGTGGCGCACAGGGCAAGAACTTCCTCCGTGTCGCCGTAAAAGAAATTCGTATAGCCCTTCTCGTTCGATAACCGGCAGAAAGCCCGTAGCAAGTCAGCGCCACGAACTTGTCTTGGGGCACAAGCAGCCTTTTTAGCCGCCACGCGCGCTGTCCACTTCCCGTCAGGGACGGAGAGGTCCGCCGATTCAAGAATGGTTCTGAACGCGGGGTTTTTCTGCGCCTCCACCAGCCCGTGTGAGCTAGTCACCGCGATCCAGTGGGTCCTGTCCCGCTGGCAGAGCCACTGTTCCATGGCCTGGAGAACCTGCCCCACGTCCAGGACGTGCACGGGTACGCCCAGAACCCGCACACAGGGAACATTTGCGTCACTCGCGAGGTGATTCTCAGCCGTCATGCTTTTCATTGCCGATTGCTGATTGCCGATTGTCGATTGAAGAAGTAGTGTGGCAACTTTCTCCCCTGTCAATCAGTCCTGCCTCGGCGGGATCAATCGGCAATCGAAAATCGGCAATTCCAGACGTCCCACCCGGGGCTGGCTTTCGATATCGCCGTGGAGCTCGGCGCGAGATCTTCCCTTCCCGGCGCTCCCAGCGGCCCGTGAAGGTAACGGCAAACGATATGAGGACCAGCCGAATGTCCAACCAGAAACTTTGTCGCCGCGCGTAGAGCAGGTCGTAGCGAAGCTTATGCCGCCGAGACATTTCGCTGTGGCCGTAGACCTGGGCCAGCCCGGTTAGGCCAGGCCGAACCTTGTGGCGCAAATCGAAGCAAGGAATCTCTGCCCGGAACTTTTTCACCAGCTCAACCCACTCCGGACGTGGGCCGACAAAGCTCATATCACCCCGGAAGATACTCCAGAGTTGTGGAAGTTCGTCCATAGCGGTCGCACGCAGGATTCTTCCAACCTTCGTTATCCTGGGGTCGTTTGCAGCCGCGGGTACTACGCCCCACTTTTTGTCGGAGTCAGGAATCATGGAGCGGAACTTCAGGCCTGTAAAGACCCGCCCATCTTTCCCCACGCGCTCTTGCCGATAAAAGACGGGGCCGCCGTCGTGGAGCTTCACCGCCAGGGCAATAATCCCCCAAAAGGGCAGCGATACGATAAGCCCCACTCCGGACAGTAGAATATCAAAGCCCCGTTTGAGCACGCGCCACCGCCAGCTGTCATTCTGATCCCGCCTTGCGGGAGAAGAATCTCCGCAGTTTGTGGCTGGATGCTGAGCGCAAAAGACAACTGCAAAGATCCTTCGCCCGCCCGAAAGCACGGCGGGCTCAGGATGACAGGCACGAAAGTAGTGTAGGAAAGGAATCAGGCGCTTGCGGCCGGAGCGAACAAACCACGAATGGACGCCAGTATGGCTTTGTGATGCCAGTCAAAGCTCAGGTTCCCATTCAGCCTGGACAGCAGATCGATTCCCTTTGCCCTATCAAAAGCCTTTTCGATGAGGCTGTCGGAAAGGCGCGCCGCGAGCTTTCGGGCGAGATAACCCGTCCACAGCTCGAGGCCGAAAGCGGCGCGCCAAAAGCGCTCGAACTCGCCCAAGGTGTGAGCGCTGAAGTCACCCTTTCGAAAGGCCCGAAGAATGACGTCGGTGGCCATTTCCGCTGAAAGAAGACCGAAGTAAATCCCACCTCCCGTTGAGGTCTTAACGTGAGCTGCGGCCTCCCCGATCGCCACAATCCGTTCCGCAACACAGTTTCCCACCGGCATCTGTCCTATGGCCTTCTCCCGGACCTTCGCCTCACCCCGATCCAGTCCGGGCGCCACTTTCTGCAAAAGTTCGCTGAAGTATGGCCGGGGATCTTCCGCGCACATAAGACCGACGCGGACGCGCCCGAGTCCCAAAGGAATCTTCCAGCCAAAGGCCCCGGGCGCCACGGACCGTCCCACATACACCTCGGTCGGGTTGGAGGTCCCATCCTTCCCCAGCGAGATATCAGCCTGGATGGCCCGCAAGAATTCGCGAGGCTTCACCAGCCCCAGTGCCCCGTTGAGGGAACCGTTCACTCCGGAGGCTATCACGGCAGCCCGCGCCCTTACTTTGCCAACCGCCCGCTGGCGCGAGCGGAAATGCAAAAGCACTCCGTCCTTTTCGCGGTCGATAGCGTCGACAAACCGACTTAAACACAACTCAGCCCCGGCGGAACGAGCCAGGTTCGCAAGCTCGCGATTGAACTCCGCCTTATCGACCACGCGAGCCAGTGGCGTCGCCGAGCGATACTCCAACCTTCTTCCAGCGGGCGAGACCGCCTGAATGCAGCAAATGCGGTTCAAGACCGATCGGCTGGGCAAACCAAGACGCACAAACGCCTCTTCCCCGATGACCCCGGAACAGACGGCGTTTTCACCGATCCTCTCCTGGGCATCCAGCACCGCGACATCGAGGCCCGCCGAGGCGAGTTGATAAGCCGCATACAACCCAGCCGGACCCGCCCCGATCACAGCAACATCTCGCATCAACGTCGTGTCACCTCTGGCCACGAGAGTCTAAAACAAGGGTCATCTTATCTGCGTGTGAGGGTGGGTGGCTCATCATGGGCAGAACCCGCTTCAGCAACTTTCCAAGTTGAGCGTTCCCGGGAGTAGGAATAGCTGTAATAATACCCATAACGCGAACTATAGTACCCGTCACGTCGATTGGCCAGCTTGTTGAGGACAGCACCTAGAGTGTTTGCGCCGGCCCGGTCCAGGATTCGACGAGCCCGATTCAATGCGCCGCGCGAGGTGCCTCCGCTTTCCACAATCAGAACCACGCCATCCGCCAAGGTTGAAAGAAGGATTCCATCCGTCACCAGCAACAAAGGCGGTGAGTCGAACACAATGTGTTCGAAGCGCTGGCGGAGGTCCCGTACCAGCCCCTCCATAGCAGGGGACGACAACAGCTCGGCCGGGTTGGGGGGAACCGGTCCGGGTGGAAGCAGCCACAGGTTGGGGACTGCTGTGTAGGCCTGGAGTGCCTGGTCGAGGTCGTGCTCGCCCGTGAGAAAGGTACTCAGTCCGGGTCCCGTACCATCCGACAGACCGAGGACCTTCAAGACATTTGGCTTCCGCAGATCCGAATCCACCAGCAGCACGCGGCTGCCACGCTGGGCCAGCGCCAAAGCGAGGTTGACAGAAGCGAATGTCTTCCCTTCACCGGGATGTGGACTCGAAACCAGCAGCACTTGAGGCGACTGCGGCGCGCCGGAGACCAGAATCGAGGTTCGCAAGACTCTGAAAGATTCCGCCATATGCGATCCGGGCGCATTGAGAATGGTCAATGCCTGGTTTCCATTTCTCCCTGCTCTCTGGGCATTGTGCTGGAAGTAATGGCCATACCGTCCGCGCGATGCTGTCCCGAGCGGAATCACGGCCAGAGCGGGAACACTTATCTCTCTCTCGATGTCCTCCGCTGTCATGATGGTGCGATCCAGGCTCTCCCGGATAAACGCCAGCGTGACTCCGAGAATCAAGCCCACCAGAAGTCCGGCGGCAATATCCGCGGGCCTGTCCGGACGGATGGGAGAAGTGGGAACCAACGCCTCGTCGGCCAGGCGGACGTTCGCCGCGCGCAAGCTTGCCGAGACGGTGGCTTCTTTGAGACGTTTCAGCAGATCGTTGTAAAGCTGCTGGTTGGTCTCGTATTCATTCTTCAGCAGGTTGTATTGAATAAGAAGTTGATTCAACTTCTCGACCTCGCCTCTTTGCTGAGCTACGTCCTGGGAGAGAAGCTGCTCACGGCGTACGGCCGTGCGGTAATCGCCCCCGATCCGCTCAATTATCCGCTTGCGCTCTCGGTCGATGAGCGACTCCACCTCATTGAGCTGATTGCGGAGTTCCTTCACTTTATAGAAGTTCGGACCATATTGAGAAGTGGCCGCGGCATACTGGGTCTTGAGCTCAGCGTATTTCGAGTCCAACTGCTGGAGCAGGGCGTCGCTGGAAATGATGTCCGCCTCGGCTTTGTTGCTCTGCACCGAATCGTACAGCGATTGTTTGTTAGCGCGGTCGACCTGTGCTCCTGTTAGATCGCTACTCAACTGTGCAAGCCGTTGTTGCACCACGTTCTGTTTGTCGCCGATGTTGGCGATTGAGTATTCCCGTTCATAGTCAACCAGCGCCTGCTGATCTTTCTCCACTTTGGCTTTGAGCTCGCCGAGCTGCTGTTCCATCCACGCCGCGGCTTGCCGGGTCGTGTCGTATTTAGAACGAAAATTGGACTCCACGTAATTCTTGACAAGGGCGTTGGCTACACGCGCCGCGAGGCTCGGGTCAACACTGTCGAAGCTGACCTCCACCAACCGGCTGTCACCCAGCAGCGAGACATGAAGACCCCCCCTAAAAGCCCGAATCAGATTTGCTTGAGTTGCTGTGGGAGACCTGTCGGTGCTCCCTGGCCCGCCTTTCCCGCCAGCGCTGATCTCCGGGTTCCCAGCCGCAAGCCCCAACTTTTGTATCGTTTCCCAGACGACGTTGTTGTTCTGCAAGAGATCAACTTGAGTTTGCAGGTATGATTCGTCGGTGTACCCATTCTGGTTAAGGTCGTTGAGCGTTAGTAGTTGGGCGGTCTCCGCCTGGACCTCCATGCGGGCCGTGGCGCGGTACATCGGCTTGATTCGGAAGACAACGAGCGTCACCAAAGTTGTAATAACGAAGGCAACCGTGAAAACGGTGCCCCGGCGCTTTTTAAGAATCTCCCAGTAGGTATAGAAGGAGTATGCTTCAGGCTCCGAAGCCTCGGCGTCCAAGACGGCGTATCCAGAATACCCCGGGCGCTCAGGTGGACCGCCGTTCGTGGGAATTAGCTTATCATTTTCTGCCATCTCTTGTACCTCCGTCGCCAACTCCGCTTCTTGCTCGCGCCCCTGAAGCGCCGCGTGGCATGAAACGCGCCAATGTGCAGAGTTTACGGCTTCACCAGCCGCAGTCAATCTCTAATATCGTATACGCCAAACCGTACCGTACAGCGCGGCGCTGAAAACTGTGCCGAGGGTTCTCTTAACCCCGCTCGACACAACTGAAGTAGGCGGGCAGGGCGACCGACGCCCGGGCAACTCCCCTTCGGCTAATATGGCACTCTCCAAATGGAAGTAGATATAACAGTGCCCACGATAGTATCGAGCGTTCTCTTGCCACTACTCTCAGGCACAAAAAGAATGTCATTGGCGACTAGTTGTTGATCAGGAGCGTGGTTCATCAAAACCTTCTTCAAATCCACCGGAATCTGTTCTCTCCCGCCAGGGGCGCGTGGGTTCTTACGTATGATCACTGCCTTTGATGTCTTCGCCAATCGTGTAACACCTTGCGTCACCGCCATCGCCGTAAGTAGCGTCATTGGTTCCTGATCGTTCAGGGCAAAGCCTCCAGCCCGGTTCACAGCCCCCACGACGTAGACGATGCCGGCCCGTCGAACCATAACCCGATCCCCCGGGTACAGATCTACGTTAAGGCTCGCGTCGCCGTTCTGCCAGAGTTGCCAAACGTCAACCTTGACTGTACGTGAGGTCACGGCCTTCGCATTCTCTACAGCTTGGGCAGGAGTAGGCCCCGGGCCTTCCGGAGCGTTTTGTCCGCGGGTAATAATCGCCGTGTTGCCCGCATCGTCGCTAAGACCTTCGGCCACTGTCAGCAGTTCGAGCATCGTCGTGTGACCGTAGACCGGATAAACCCCCGGTTTCTTTGCCGCACCGGAAAGCACCACTGTATTCCACGGCGAAGATTTTAGCGTAACAATGACTTGGGGATCCGTAAGCAGTCCTGCCTCAAGAAGGTCTTTGCCAATGGCTTCCGAAAGCTGGTCGAGCGTCAGGCCTGCCGCTATGACCGGTCGCGACAGCATCGGCAGAGTTATCATGCCATCCCCGTCTACCCGATACTCGCGCGAAAGCTCTTGTGATTCTACGACGTAGACTTGCAGAAGGTCGTCCTTGGCGACCACATACCGCGCTCCCACCCGGTTGCTCGGAGAGGGGATCGAGGCTGCCGGCCTCAGGGAGGAGATGGGGGCCACAGTCTGAGAAGGAACTGGATTCTGCGCCCACGCAAGTCCACTCAGGCAAATCAAGCCAACCCCAGCCAACACCACCCCTAACTCAGCCCTCCTTCCCGGGCGCGCCGCGCCGTAAAATAAACGGCCACCTGCCCTACCGCCGGCCCCGCCAAGCGACATAACTCTCAAAACCGAACCTTTTGCTACCCATGCCATGATCTTCACTCCTCAAGACAACTTCCGATCCCGGTACCGGCTCACGGTCCAGAGAAGCTGTGAAAAAATCAAACAACCTCATCCCGCACAGCGGGACCAACGCGCAAAGGCTCGCAAAGAAGAACTGCCTTGCCACGATTCACATCCGGGATCTGCCTGCCCCCGGTAGGGGCTATCGTAGCGGCCGAAGCCAACACCGCAAACCACGCGGCGTTGGCGGGGATGTGTAAGTTGAAATCGACGAAGCTGTGCACGAGCAAGCCGCAGCAGCCGAGGGCGGCGCCCAACTGGATCCAGCCCGCGTCGTGTCGCAATCGCTCCCCCAATCTCTTGAACGCCAGGCGGAAGAACATCGCCAACGCCGCCACGATCAGCAGCCCACCCACCAAACCGGTTTCGGCCAAAGCTTCGGCCCAGTCGTTGTGGGCGTGGCCCCAAATCCAGTCGCTCGGAAAGCTCTGATAGGCCGGATAGGCAGTCTCAAAACCGCCCAGGCCGACTCCCACCCAAAGACGATCCCGGAGGATGTGAAGAGAATCCAGTGCCACGACTTTCCGGTCGCCAAAAGTCGCCTCAGGTGACTGCGCGGTGTTAGCGATTGTCAAGAGGTGCTTGGAGATCTCGCCCGGATCCATCCAGAGAAAGAGCAGCGCCGCCGCTGTAATCCCCAGGCCCCCTGCCGCTGCCAGGCTCCGTCGGCCGGGCACCGGCGCCCGCCACAGAAGGATCGCGCCCAGAATCACAACCTCAGCAAGCAAGGAGATGAACCCTCCGCGCGAGCCGCAAAGCAGCAGGGAAGTGATCGGGACCAACAGGGCGCACCCCAGCAAAGTTCGCATGGGATGGTCTCGCGGCCGGGAAAGGACGTAGCCGGCCCCAACCGGAATCAACATCTCCATCAAGCCCGCATAGTGGTTGTGGTTGACGTAGGGGCCAAAGGGCGAACCCGGCGTTTGCACGGTCCAGTAAATCAGTCCATTACTGGAGCAAAGCTGTAGAATGGCAAACAGAGCCAACGAAAACGCGTAGACCACGACCGCGAGCCCAAAAGCCCGCAGTATTTTCTCAGCTCCAGTCGCCAAAAGCTGGCCCGCCAGGAAGAAGAAAATCAGATCGGTGACCAGCTTCAGGAGTGATTCCCGGGTTGCGATCAGGTCAAGCGTGCGATGCGCGAAAAATTGAATCGTCCCCAGCAGAAGAAATAGCAGGGCGGGCAAGTAAAGCGGCGACCAGAGAATCTTCAGATTTCCTTGCCGCGCGCCGGCAATCGACCAGAAAAGGAGCATAAGAAATGCCGCGGCCGCCATCACCCCCCAGGCCCACTCCTGCACAGCCCCAAAAGCCAGAGGCGCCGCCAGCAGTGTCGCGAGCAACAGCATCCGAGCCACCGAAAACCATAGGGAGCTTCCCCCCGTCGTTGCCCCAGCGGCTTCAAAGGACATAGGAGCAGCGCCCACTTTTGTCGATGGAGATGACATATTCAATGGCGCGACTGTAATGCGGCTTTTTCGCTCACCGGACCCGTCGCCTTCAGGGACACGGCGTCAAGCCAGAAAGTTCCGGTGATTTCTGTGGGGAAAGTTTGGCTGCGTGGCCGCCAAACGGAAACCCGCACCGCCTGCGTTTGTGGGCCGGCAGAGAAGTTCAGTGTGACCGTATGCCAGGGAGTGCTACCCACCGTTGTGGCAGTCGAAGCGTCCAAGCAGCTTGGGCAGGCTGGGTCCGTCACTCGCAAGCGTGGCCCGCTGTCGGAGGTGAGGTCCCTGCTGCGGACGTAAGCCGCGACTGTGTAAGCCTGGTTAGAGGCCACAGGAATGATCTGGTAAACCGGCTCGAATTCATCGTTTTGGCTCACCGGGAAGTCGACGCGAAGGCAATGCGTCCCTTCATAGGGTGACGAGTCGGCGAAATCAACGGAAGCGTAGGGAGACGGCTGTGAGCGCCAATCGAATCCCGCGCCTAAGGGCGGTTGTTCAAAGCCGCCGTTGAACACCAAATTACCCTGCTCGCTGCCCGCAGGTTTTGCGATGACGCCTAGCCGCTCGAGGTGCAACCAAATGGCCCGAGCTTCCTGATACCGCCCGTGACTCAATAAGCGCTCCATGTAGGGTCGTATCGCCACGAAAGGGAACGGCGAGCCCCTGCCGGCTATCTGGGTCCAAGCCTGATGCGCAGTGTCGAAGTCGTTGTTCGCGCTCAGGAAATCCGCAAAGGCCAACGCAAGCCTGGGGTCTTTCCCACCGCCCACGACATTTTCGAGAATCATCTTCGAATCACCATAGGTGTGCAGGGTGAGATCGAAGGTTGGTGCGGCATAGTCAGGGCTCAGCTCGAGCAGGCGGCGGAAGCAGGGCAAAGCTGCCGCCGGCCGGTCAGTGCGCAAATAGTGGTTGCCAGCCTCCCACCAAACCAGCGGCACCATGGGGGAAAGAACGAGCGCGCGCTGAAGCGCTTGGTCTGCGCAAGCGTTGTCACGGACCGATTCACAAGCGGAGGCGAGGGTCAGCCAGTAGTCGGATTTGTTGGGATTCAACGCCGTGGCTCGACGCGCCTGCGCAACGCCCTCAGTGAGGTTTGACAGCCCCAGCGAATCGCCATAAAGCTGGCTAAGCCGCTCGTGAAGCACCGGGTTATCGGGATCTAGGGCAAGCCCCTTCTGGACCTCAGAAACCTCGGTCGATTTCCCGAGCGCTGTGACCACCGCAATCTTTATTGCTTCTACGCTCCCCACGAGCGCCACCAACGCCACCAAGGAAACAAATAGTCCTGAACGCCACCGCGGCCTTAGCGAAAAGTCCATGTAGCTCGTAAAGAGAAGGGGCATGGGCAGGGACTGGTTGACAGAGGTCGGGATCTAGCGGGTAGCGATGATTAGGGTTCTTCTGGCCGTGAGCCTCCCCTTAGTCCTTCTCACGCGACCGGGAGTCCAGGAGGCAAGCAAAATGTCACCTCCGCGGTTCCGCTACCAGATAGGGACTCCAATCCCCAACCTCATTTCAGTGCTTCCTGCGCGCCGCTGTGGCGGCATTGATTCCCGCTTCCGGCTCACGCCCGCCACGCCCCTGCTGCGCTCCCCCCATCGATTCCAGCTTCCCGCCCCCAGGGCGATGAATGAGGGCTGCGCCCCACTCGCTCCACCGCAGATACGTCGACTTCCACGGCGGCCGACCGCTCCAGCATTTCTACCGAAAGCACCAGCCGGTACAGGTTCTTCTTGCGAACTAGAATTCCCTCCAGGCCTTGCAAAGCTCCGGATATGACGCGCACCCTGTCGCCACATCGGGGAAAGGGGTGAGGCTCAACTCGATTTCCCCACTCGATCACCTTGCGCACAGACTCGATCTCGGATTCAGGAATGGCCGCCGCTTCACCATTGATACCTAGAATAGAAACTATCCCCGGCGTCGTCACCACCTCGAGCCGCCGCTCCTCCATTCCGCGCAGGAATAGATAGCAGGGGAACAAGGGAAGCGAGAGGTGCATGGTCCGGTCCTTCCATCTGCGAGTTGCGTTGTAAAGCGGAAGAAAGACCTCCAGCCCCTTGGCGGAGAGGGTCTGGGCAATGGCCTTCTCGTGCTGATGTCGTGTGTAGATTGCGCACCACGCCCCGCTGATATCCAACTCGCCCCCTCCGGTTCCTGAATTCATTAGCCCCCTATTCTTGGCGAAACAAGAGTCTTCGGCTCGATGTGCCATCTTGTAGAATGGCGAGGAAGCCGTCAGCTTTCAGTTAAGACATTGGGGTCTTCTTGCCGATAAGTAAAGAGTGACGGCTGGCGACCTCATTGCTGACTCCTCATTTCTCACCGCCGGGATGTCAAGCGCGGGGCCTCTGACTGATAGCAAATAGCTCCGCCCTGTGACTTACAGGAGAACACCTTGCAATCCCATAAGTGCCAACGATCGCCGCCCTTGTCACCGAACACAGGTCGCTTGTTCTCCACACTCTCCGAACCCGTCAAGGCCGGATCCTCTCGTCCACCGGAGAGGTACGCATTCGAAGAGTTTACTTATATTTCCCCCTCTTTGCCAACGGTACAAGAGTACCAGTCGTTCTGTGCGAGGCATTGCCTAACCGGCGGACCGCTGCTAACCTTGCGGGCTTCGGGGTGGACTGCCTGCTTAGTCCGGATTGTTGTTCCCCCGGACGAACTCCGAACATGACATGTCGCCTGTACATCCTATGGTCGGACAAACCGATAATAGGAATCCCTGGTCGCGACTACGTGGGCATCACCATTGCTGCCGGGCCGATCCGATCACCTAACCGCACTCCGACAAAACACCTCGGCAGCCCTCTGCTTGATCATTTCATTAGCAGGCGCATGCGCTGCGAGAGGATCAGGCCTTCCACCACCCCGCGCACACGCTGACTGCACTTCGCAGGGGGGAATGGGCATCAAAGTATCATAGCCATCCCGAATCCAAAACTCTTCCGAAGCGAAGCACAGCAGCCCGAGCCTCAAGTTAGGTGAATAGCTCCCCCCCGCAGGTAAGCGGGGTCCTTTTCCCTCGCTTCACCTACGGTACCCTAGCCAACATTCGGAAAATCTACCACTGTCGTGATGGCCTGTCAAGTTGCTGAGAATACATTTGTTTATGTACAAACACGCGCCCAGCCACTGTCCTCACTGCGGGCGTCGCGAACAAGCCCAACAGAGCAGCAAGAAGAAACAGTCCGAGCCAGCTTCCCATCGTTCCCTGACATTCAGCGTCCCCCCGTTGTTGGCCAAAGCGCGCTCCGCCGGTTCCGACCCTGTCAGCGAGGTCGCCCCGCGCAGTGTTCACCCGCCCCGCGACAACTTCCAGGTAGGCTGTCCCCATCCGCGAGAGGCGGACTCAGGCGGACGCAATGTCCTGGTTTTTCCTCTTGACACGTGGCCCGCGCTGTGGTAGCCTATGTGCGTTGTCGCATGAGAAGGCATCCTGCCAAAAATCCTGGCAAGGGAGGTAGCATGGCAAGTTTTCTTGTGACCGGGGGCGCCGGGTTCATCGGGTCGGCGTTGGTCAAGCGACTGGTTGAGCTGGGTCACTCGGTTCGAGTGGTGGATAATTTCAGCACCGGGTTCAGACGAAATCTCGACCATTGTCTCGACCGCATCGAACTGATTG
>JBEKUR010000008.1:0-70317 GCA_049514855.1 Terriglobia bacterium | reverse complement strand
AGCTGCCGTACCACCAGGGGATCTTGACCAACCGCATTCCTCTGTCGATTGGCGGCGGGATCGGCCAATCACGCACGCTGATGTTATTGCTCAGAAAGGCTCACCTGGGTGAGGTCAGCGTAACTGTATGGCCGAAAGTCCTGAAGGAGATCTGCGCAAAGAAGAACATTTTCGTGCTGGAATAGGCTAGAGGCCGGCGTCTCACGTATGTCTCGCCATCAGGCCTAGGGAACGCCGGCAAGTCCCCTACCTCTACGACCGTAAGATGACTGCCCCCGCTGAGCATCGTTTCGTGTCGGAAGAATCGACTTGTCGATCTGACCCTGCCCGGCTGGCAACTTCACAATTTCAGCATGTGTGCGCGTGAGAGCGAGGCAGTATGAGGCAGGCTCCGCGAGGACATATTCGAGTATGGTCTCATCCGCGGGTGGCGCAAACATTGTCTTTCATGTATACGCCCCACAAACACGCGCAAGATCCTTGTCACCGCGTCCTACCCGTGGCCTGTCCTGGCTTCTTAACGGTCCCGCAAGGCGGGATGTCGGCGCCACCCACGGTCTCACTTGCGCTGAAGTTGGACACTGCGGTGAGGTGCGTCGAATTCTTTCTTAGGGATTTCTCAACAGAGTTTCTCTCATGAGGTAGCGACCGGGCGGTTGAACTGCCCTGTGGTGTGATGGCGAATTTCCGGGATCATAAACCCAGTGTGAAGTTCTGCCCGGCTCACTCCGGGGCAGCGCAATGCGGCAAGATCCGCCAGCGCCGTTGAACCTTGGCCTTTGCCGCCGGCATCTTTGCGAAAGGAGCTCGCGAAGGCAACTTCTACCTTCGCGCTGCGGCTGCCTTGCGGGCGATGAGGCCGAAGCCTTTTGCCTTTGCTTCTTTTTCGAGGGCTTCAAGGCGGTCGCGGCCGGCGGAGGGATTCCCCGACTTCATCTCGATCTCCCCCAGGGCCAAGCGAGCCTCAAGCTGGTAACCCGCGAAGCCGGATTTCATCGCCTGGGCGAGAGTAGCTTCGAGACTCTTAGTGGCTTCAGCCAGATCGGAACGCTTGCCTGAAGCCGCTCGCACGCGGGCACCAGTAATGGCGGCTGAAAAGCGTACACCGCGGTTCTCGCTCTTGCCCAAAAGCACCGTGGCGTGGTCCATCGCGCTTTGAGCCTCGAGCAACCTGCCCTGCGCAAGGAAGCAGCGAGCCAGAAGGGCGTGCGCGGAAGCCTCGTAATCGACAGCATTCTCCCTTCGGAACTCCTCCCCAGCCTCGCGCCCCTGCGCTTCGGCTTCCACAGCGCGCCCATCCTCAATCGAAAGCTCGGCGAGGGCGAGACGACTCTGGGCCACGCCCCCCTTTTCGCCGATTTCATCCGAGACCCGCAGCGCCTCCTGGTCCCTGACCCGTGCCTCGGCGAGGTCTCCGTGGGCCGCGAAGATTTGGCCTAAGCTGAGCAGCGCAGACACCGACAGGGCCCTATCGCCTGTCGCACGACTGGTTGCCAGCATCTGTTCATACATGGTCTCGGAGCCGACGAGGTCCCCCTCGGTATAGGCCAGTTGCGCGATGTTGCCCAACGCCACGGCCGCGCCGTTCTGGTTGCCGATCTCGTGGTAGGTTGCCAGTGCCGCCTCGAACGACTTCCTTGCCCCCGCCAAGTCACCCTGGTCGGCCAAAGCGCTCGCGATATTGTTCAGCATTCGAGCCACGCCATCTTTCTCGCCGATCTCGCGGTAGGCGGTCAGAGTTTCCTGCCACATCCTCTTTGCCTGGGCCAAGTCTCCTTGCATGTAGTGAGCGTTTCCGATGTTGCTGAGCATCAAAGCCACGCCGCTCTTGTTGCCGATCTCGCGGTATGTTGTCAGCGCCTCTTCGCAGATTTTCCTGGCTCCGGCCAGGTCTCCCCGACTAATCAGCACGAGAGCGATATTGTTCAAGGATCCAGCCACCCCGTGTCGGTCTCCCGCCGCCGCGAACATGTGTTCCGCTTCCTCCAGGGCCACCTTGGCTTTCTCCAGCTCCCCGAGATTCTGTAGAGCGGAACCTTCCTCGAATCGCGCTCGGGCAACCAGGAGCCGCGACCCCAGTTCTCCCCCCTTAACTGCTGCCTTGGCGGCGGCGGCCTGCGCCTGCTTGTTGGCCGAAAGAGATCTGGCCGCCGCTGCCTCCGCCAAGTCAATCCGTGGGTCATCGCGCGCTGGGGCCGCCAGCTTGCGCAGGGCTTCCACGGCAACGAGGGCCTCTTTGCCCTTGCCGGCAGAGGTCGCGACCGAAGCCACGCGGAGCCCGTAGTCGAGATTGTCGGGGAAGAAGTTGAAGAGAGTTCTATAGATCTCGGTTGCTTTGTCCCAATCCTGCGTAGTCTCGCGGTACCTCCCCTCAACCGAGAGGCGCTCTTCTCGGGACAAGTTGCCCGAAAGGTCAAACGCCTTTTTCGCTTCCTCTTTCGCCCTCGCGTCGTAACCAAGAGCTGACCAGGCAGCGGCCAGAGCCGAATGTGCCAGCGGATACTGGGGGTCGGCAGCAACCGCCTTCTGAAGCAGTACACGCGCCTCCGGGGCGTCAAAAAGCCGCAGCCTGCTCAAACCTGCGGCATACAGCCGTGTGGCCTCCGGGTTCGACGGGATCGCGGCTCGCATGGCGTCCTTTTCGGTCGTGGAGATCTCCCCGGCCCCGGCCTTTTCACGCAGACGTGCCCCAACGCGCGCCACCAGGTCGAGCAATCCCGCCTCGGTCCCCGTTTCCGTCAGGGAGGCGATCGTCTCTCCGGCCGTCGCGTCCTGAACCCGCAGGTCGAGACGGATCTGCCCGCCGGAGGCTTTTCCCAGAGCCAGGTAGGACCCGAGCACCACGAGGTCGCTGCCGAGGTTTGCTCGGATCCGCGCCAGAGTCTCCTTGCCGAAGCTGTCCGCATCGGCGAGCGAGAGGTTGATCTTCACCTGGGCGGTGTTCTCACCAGGGATAGTTCGGAGTTTCTCCCCAGCAGCGAGTTCGGTGGTCAGCATCTCGGAGAGTGCCGTGGAAAGCCAGGATGCTTCCGCGCGCCCTGAAAGGTTCTTGAAGCCAAGGACGGCAACAGAACGACGCGCCTTGAAAGGCGCGGCAGGAAGACCGGCGACGGTGGGTCGTGCGCCTTCCTGAACTTTTCGCGTAACACGCAGGTAGTAGATCGCCGCCGCAGTGAAGAGGATGACCAGCAAGGCGCCGGCTATGGCGAGCCGAAGTCGCAGGGCCCGCCTTCCCGGCGTCACAGTCTCGCCGCCCAACGCCTTTACCACGTCCCCGGCGCTCGCAAATCGGTCGGCCGGGTCGCGCTCCAGGCAGCGCAGGATGGCAGCATCCCATTTGGAATCCAGGTCCGATACAAGGGACCGGGGCGAAGGAGGCACTTCCTTCAGGCGCTTAACTGCGGTGGAGAGGGGCGTGTCGCCCACGAAGGGCAGAGCGCCGGTCACGATCTCATAGAGCACGATACCCAGCGAGTAGATATCCGATGCCGCGGTCACCTTCCCACTCTCGACCTGCTCCGGAGCCATGTAAGCGGGAGTCCCCGCGATCCCGCCTGAAGCGGTTGATAGCTCTGTCAGGCGGTCGGCAGCAGCGCCCGCACGCGCCAGCCCGAAATCGGTGACCACGGCGCGTGTGGTTTGCTGGCCTTCCTGGGAAGGAACTAAAATGATGTTGCCGGGCTTCAGATCGCGGTGAACAATGCCTGCCGCGTGGGCCGCCGCTAGCCCTGCCGCGATTTGTGTGGCCAGCGGGAGGGCCTCGGCAGTGCTCATCCGCCCCGTCCGGCGGAGCCGCTCGCCAAGGGTTTCGCCAGGAAGGAGCTCCATGGTCAGGAAGGCGATCTCGTCCCCGGACGGCGCCCTGCGGTGATGGCCGAGGTCGAAGATTCGGCAGACGTTGGGATGCGTCACTTCTCTGGCGATTCGGATCTCCCGCTTGAAGCGCTCGATTGCCTGCTGGTCCAGTGCGATCTCCGGTCGCACGGTCTTGAGCGCCACACGCTGCCGCAGTTCCAGATCATTAGCTTCGTAGACCTCTCCCATGCCTCCTCGCCCGATGAAGCGCACGATCTTGTAGCGGCCGGCAACCAGTTCGTCGGAGGAGAAGGTAGCAGGGCTGGCGGTGCGGCTGCCTGCCTCGCCGGGCAATGGTATTGTGGGAGGGCTTTCCAACGGGATCTCCGATTCCACCCTTCTTTTCTCTCAGCAGCATACGCCAGCCGCTCTGTCAACTCAAGCTTGAATCACATGCCTTCTTGGCAATTGTGCGGGGCGCACTCGGAAGCGATCCGCTAGGTTGTGTAACTTGCATACCGAAACGTGCTGCCACTCGGACAACTGTTGCGAAGTCCCTATGCGATCAATTATCTTCACGTGATCGATTGCGTCGCGATCGGATTCGGAGTGAAAAAGTCGGCTTCCTGTGAGAATCGGCTGACTTGCCCCACTTGGCGCAAAGCTTGTTTCACCCGCAATTCCGAATTCGGACTCGTCTGTCATCCTGGGCGAGGATAGCCGAAGAACGGTATCCGTGACGTCAGAAACGGAGCGCATCGCAAAGTGGGTCTGCCCTCTCCCAAGGGGAGAGGGTGGACCGCGACGGCGCTTTCACCAGCCGTCGCGGGCCGGGTGAGGGGTTAGTTGCGGGGCAACGACAGATCAGACAGGCTCGGCCCAAGCTGCTCAATGGAAACGAGTAATGCATCGAGTTTCTGGAGAGCCCGCCGTGCTTCCGGGCGGGCGATCCCGCCGCGGCCGAAGGTCCGCCGATCTTAATGGCGGGCGGGACTGCAGTTGTCTTTTGCGCTCAGCATCCAGCGACAAACTGCAGGGATGCTTCTCCCGCAAGGCGGGCTCAGCATGACAGCACTCAGGCTCAGCGTCTGGCGCCGAACCGGTGCCCGCCTAGTATTACTTTGTTAAGTCGAATCGAACAGAATCGTTTTGAATTTGGTTCCAGAAAAGGGACAACAGCCGCTTGATCTCACCAAAAATAGCTGCATCAGGCGGAGTATCTGTTCCCACGTCTCACCAAAAGTTTTTTTTACGCCGTAGGACCATCACAGGTGGCGCATATCCGCCGCGGCGGATCTTTCATGTATGCGCCCCACAAACACGCGCAACACCCCTCTCACCGCGTCCTATCCGTGGCCTCTCATGGCTTCTTAACGGTCGCCGACATAAAAGGTCCGCCGCGGCGGATCGGCGCCACCCGCGACCGGCGCGGCGATGATGTCAGCCTGGCTGAGGTGGAGAGGATAGCTTGGCTTTGCACCTTCTCTCGTCGCCAAAATCGAGCACGCCCTTCGGGTGGTCTCGAGTCTGAGGATTTCGCACGTCACGCTTTCCCGTGGAAAGCGCGGCGGCCCAAAGGGTTGCTGAACACCGGGCGGGTCACTTCACCGTCAGGGTGTTTGAGGCCAGCAGGGTGTTGTTGGACTCGTTGCTTTCACTCACCTGGTTCAGATCGTCCGCGATCGCTCCGCCATGGTAGGTTCCCGCACCCACGGACGACGGCAACGTCACCGTCCCGGCGCAGGTGTTCGTCGCCCCCGCCGCCAGGGAAGTGTAAGTGCAGTAAGCGATGAGGGTGCTCGACGTGGTGATGGTGGAGCCGGTCGACAGGTAAAAGCCCAACCGGAAGGCTCCCGCCGCCGCGCTGCCCTGATTCTTGATCGTCGCCGACAGGCTCGCCTGCCCGCCTACCGTCGCGCTGGAGGGAATACTCACGCTCGTCACCACTAAATCGGGCAGTTGCGGGTTGGTCACCGTCAGGGTGTTTGAGGCCAGGAGGGTGTTGTTGGACTCGTTGCTTTCACTCACCTGGTTCAGATCGTCCACGATCGCTCCGCCATGGTAGGTACCCGCACCCACGGACGACGGCAACGTCACCGTCCCGGCGCAGGTGTTCGTCGCCCCCGCCGCCAGGGAAGTGTAAGTGCAGTAAGCGATGAGGGTGCTCGACGTCGTGATGGTGGAGCCGGTCGACAGGTAAAAGCCCAACCGGAAGGCTCCCGCCGCCGCGCTGCCCTGATTCTTGATCGTCGCCGACAGGCTCACCTGCCCGCCCACCGTCGCGCTGGAGGGAATACTCACGCTCGTCACCAGTAAATCGGCTTGCGAGCTGCTCACCGTCAGGGTGTTTGAGGCCAGGAGGGTGTTGTTGGACTCGTTGCTTTCACTCACCTGGTTCAGATCGTCCACGATCGCTCCGCCATAGTAGGTACCCGCACCCACCGACGACGGCAACGTCGGTGACATTGCGCAGGTGTTCGTCGCCCCCGCCGCCAGCGAAGTGTAAGTGCAGTAACCGATGTTCGTGCTCGACGTGCTGATGGTTGAGCTGGTCGACAGGTAAAAGCTCATCCGGAAGGCTCCCGCCGCCGTGCCGCCCTGATTCTTGATCGTCGCCGACAGGCTCACCTGCCCGCCTACCGTCGCGCTGGAGGGAATACTCACGCTCGTCACCAGTAAATCGGCTTGTGCTCCGGTCACCGTCAGGGTGTTCGAGGCCAGCAGGGTGTTGTTGGACTCGTTGCTTTCACTCACCTGGTTCAGATCGTCCACGATCGCTCCGCCATAGTAGGTACCCGCACCCACCGACGACGGCAACGTCGGTGACATTGCGCAGGTGCTCGTCGCCCCCGCTGCCAGGGAAGTGTAATTGCAGACAGCGATGAGGGTGCTCGACGTGGTGATGGTGGAGCCGGTCGACAGGTAGAAGCCCAATCGGAAGGCTCCCGCCGCCGCGCCGCCCTGATTCTTGATCGTCGCGGACAGATTCACCTGCCCGCCTACCGTCGCGCTGGAGGGAAAACTCACGCTCGTCATCAGTAAATCCGGCCGTTGCGGGTTGGTCACCGTCAGGGTGTTTGAGGCCACCAGGGTGTTGTTGGACTCGTTGCTTTCACTCACCTGGTTCAGATCGTCCACGATCGCTCCGCCATAGTAGGTACCCGCACCCACTGACGACGGCAACGTCGGTGACATTGCGCAGGTGTTCGTCGCCCCCACCGCCAGGGTAGTGTAACTGCAGACAGCGATGAGGGTGCTCGACGTGGTGATGGTGGAGCCGGTCGACAGGTAAAAGCCCAACCGGAAGGCTCCCGCCGCCGCGCTGCCCTGATTCTTGATCGTTGCCGACAGACTCACCTGCCCGCCTACCGTCGCGCTGGAGGGAATGCTCACGCTCGTCACCAGTAAATCGGGTTGTGAGTTGGTCACCGTCAGGCTGAAGCTGCTGGTGGCGGAAGTGACCCCGCTGCCGCTGGCGGTGACGGTGATGGTCTGATTGCTGACCAGCGCGGCGCTGCTGGACGCCTGCAAGGTGATGCTGCCCGAACTCGCCGTGCCCGGCTGGGTGTAAGTGGGCGTCACCCCGCTGGGCAGATTGGTGGCCGCCAAGGTGATGCTGCCCGTGTAGCTGGTGCGGGTCAGGTTCACCGTCACAGACTGCGCACTGCCCCCCCGAATGAGCGTGACGGAACTGGGACTCACGTTGCTGATGGCGATAGAAGGGCCGACGGTGACCGATATCGCTGCCAGGGCATCCTGCAACCCAAGGTTTACTCCCATAGCCCTGACTGTGTATTTGTAGGTTCCTACGCCGGAAGGAGCAACGAGCGTCAATGAACCATTTGTGGAGCTGTTCTGCCCAATGAGCGGCCCCAGGAACTCGCTGACTCGAGGAGTAGTTCCGTCTATCGAAACACCGACGGCGGGAATAATGTAGCCCCCAGTGTTGGTCACTGTAAGCGGAATGGACACGGATTGACCAGGTGAAGCAAGAAAACTGGTTTGGGACAGTTGAAGAGCCAACGCCGGCTGCTTGTAGATCCCTTCCACGACGAGCCCGAAGCCCTCGTTCGGTGTACAAGGGAATATGCACCACGAAGGCCACTGAGTGAATTTCACCCGCACCGTCCAGGACTTGCCTAGGTCCGCTGAAGATGGTTTCACAATCACAACTTTCTTGACAGGGCTCTCTGTATTGACGCCAGACGCGAAAGGGCTTCTGATGCAAGTTGTGCATCCAAGACTTCCGTTCGAATCTGAGCCGTACTTGATTCCGGATGGAAGGTCTACCTCAAACTCTAGGTCGTCTCGTAGACTGCCGTCGGTGGTATCGGCATCGTTGTATGCTAAAGCCACGCCAATCTTCTGCGATCCCGACGGGGCGACAAAGGACCAGTCACTCTCGCCTAAATTCGTGACGGTGCCTTGGGCCCACAGCAGGTTGCTCCACTCTCCGCTGATGTATCTTATCGACGCGTACGGGTTGACGAGGCCGTATCCGTAGGTGGTGTCGGCATAACCATTCAGCGGTGTATTGGTCTGTCCTCTTAGCGGGATTGTTTGAGCGATTAACTGTGCCTTGAGCGCCAGAGATGAGGAGGAAGATGGAGGCGACCATTGCCGCATGAGGGCCAGCGCCCCCGTGACGTGCGGGGCAGCCATGCTCGTCCCGGAATCTCGCAAGTAGGACGGGCTAAAGTTAGGCCACACGTCACTGCCACAACTGTCTTTCTCATCACCTACCCGACCATTTACGGACACGACACCGTACATCCAAAACGGAGTGGAGACAGAGCAAGCATTCACAACGTCCCCTCCCGGTGCGACCAAATCGGGTTTGAGACGGTTTGTGGTTCCTCCACTTGGCCCACTTGGACCCCTGCTTGAGTACACCGCGATGTTACCCAAGCCACCGCTATCACCATCGAATGTGTACGAGATCGCTCCCACAGCTATGGTGTTCTTTCCCAACCTGGGGTTAGTCACGTAGTTATGAGTCCCGGAACAGTTCCCCCATCCGTTGTTTTCGTTTCCTGCGGAAACGACGAGAAGCTGGCCATGATCATGCGCGTAGTTGTCGAAAATCTCAGTCGTTGAGTCGTAATTCGAGCAATCCACCAAATAGGAATGGTTGGAGATTTCCACGGAGTTTGACTGAAAGGCGTCAAGATCACTCGTAAGGTTGTCCGAACTGTTGGCCCAGCTTCGAAACAACACCGAACTACCGGGCGCCACCCCCGTGATGGAGCCACTGCTGTCCGTGCCTCTGCCAGCGACTATGCCTGTGACGTGCGTCCCGTGGTCCTTCTGGACGGTCAAGTCGCTTGCCCCAAGGAAAATCCCATTCAGGTCGGCGTGGGTGCTCATCACGCCGTTGTCACGGACACCCACAGACACTCCGCCACCGTTGAATCCCAGATAGTTCAGGTTAGGCGATAGCAAGAACTGACGGCTATCCATCGCGCCAAAGTTGACAGTACCCGTCGGCATTTCTTGGGGAGCTCGGAATATCGCCTTCACCCACCATAATCGAGAGATACGCTGAACGTCCGCGTCAGAGGCCGTAATAGTATACAAGCCGGCTCCAGCAACCTCGGACGCGCTGCCGAACCCAAGACTCTTTAGGTCAGAGAGGTATTCAGGCTCGTCGCACCCAAGTGGTTTTACGTATATGAGGGGCTTCCCGCGACCAATTGTGTCTGGGTTTAATTTGTACTCAGGCATCCACGCTCCGACCCACCGCACGAAAGGGAGCCCGGTGAGGTCGGTTACGGCGGAGTCAGGTATGAGATAAACGATGGCCTCGCTGCTTAGTGGCCCTATCGGTCGCCCTCCCAGTTCCATCAAAGAGAGCCACTCATCACTAGACACGGGCCGCGCAAACTGCACGATATACGGTGACAGATGTTCCGATCCCTTTACGACTTCACCCTGCGGTCTGCCCGCCGGGATGTCGTTGTTTCCTTCCTGCGGGAAGAAACTGCCTCGCTCAGTGTGCACCGCGTAGTCGGTAGGATGCTCGAGCTCAGGCACAGCGTAAATGTCAACCCCCTCCTGGATTGCTCTCTCCCGCAGCAGGCGAGCTAGCTCAGCGGGATTCGCCATGAGCAACTTACGCTGATCGGCGTTCAATCCGAACGCATCGGTCGACGCTGCGGCCGGTTGTGTCACCGTGCCCTCTGGAATTGATGGCGCTTCTAAGAGGACCTGACCCAGGTGGAGTTGTGGCTCCACAGCGCCGTCCGTCTGCCGCCGCGCCTCGTCCCCCGCGGTGGTCTGCGGCTGGGCACGAACTTGGCCGCAGAAGCAAACAATGGGTGCAAGAACCAGCAATAAAACGAAAGCCTTCCAGGGGAATGAAGAATCCCGTAAAGAGATACGCATGGGCGCCTCCCGCTTTCTGGAGTCAGATCGTCCTACTGACCGCGTCTGTCCTGCTTCATTCGACATGTGGCACCTTTCCATCCGCAAAAACTATTTTCATATCCTTAAACACGTAGATTTTCTTTGGCCCCAGCTCGACAATCTTCTCTGGCCTGCCCAAGATGGCCTCGACCTCCTCGGGCGCCTGGCCTAATTGGACGGTCTTGGTGCCCGCGGGCTTGGCCTCCTGCTCCGGGACGATCACCGCGTCGACGGTTTTGTTCACTGTGTCGGCGTTAGCAGTCTCCAGGAATCCCGCACGGAATTCGAACCTGAGGAGGGACTCGTACCGGGTTTGCCTCGTGGTACCGTGAACATTGAGGTCGAAGGCATCCGAAGAAATGAGGAACAACTCTACCGCGTTATCCCTGGCGCTTGTGTTAATCAGGTGTACTTTTCCAGAACGTCCTGGGGATTCCAATTTGGCGTCCCGGGGGAAGTCAGTACACCCGATTGGCGACTGTGGTTTCCTTGCAGTGCATTTCTTCATTGCGTCATTCCACACGAGCCGCTCGAAAGCGAGATCGCGCATTGCTTGAATCCGCGGAAGGTCTTTGCTCTAGTCGCCGTCGAGTAAGACCCTCAGGATACGCGATCCTTGACAACCTGAAGTCTTGCCTGAGGGGGAGACTGAAGTCCTTAGAGAAAGCTTTAATTTTTCTGAGAAAAAACTGAGAGCTGGCGATGACGCACGGAGGCGAGCGCGCTTATGAGTTTGGCCCGTTTCTGCTGAATGCAGCGGAGCGTGTCTTAATGTGCCAGGGGCAGCGGGTACCGCTAACCCCCAAAGTCTTCGAAACGCTTCTCGTTCTTGTCGAAAATGCGGGCCATATCGTTCAAAAGGAAACGCTTTTCAAGCGTGTCTGGCCCGATGCGTTCGTTCAGGAAGACAGCCTTACCTTCAACATCAGCACCCTTCGGAAGGCCCTGGGAGGTCATGGCACCGGGCAGCAGTTTATTCAGACCGAACATAAGCTTGGATATCGCTTCGTTGCGCCGGTGAAGATTGTTTTGCCCACCTCCCCCGACGCGGAGGTTGTCCCAAGCCTGAATTCCAACGGAATCGGGATGAGTCCGGGCGCCGCGACGGCGCCACCAAGTGGCTGCGAAGTGGTTCGAGACGAAGGGTTTAGTTTGCGCCGCCGGGTGAAGTGGGCGGCGCTGGGATTGGCGCTGCTGATTGTGGTAGCGACCGTGGTATGGCTCGCTACGCCGCACCCGCAACCGAAGATTCTGAAATACGATCAGATCACCGCTGACGGTCGCGAGAAAAGCATGGGCTTGGCCACGGACGGAGAGCGCGTCTACTTTGGCGAGCAGGCCTCGACGGGTTGGGTCATCGCCCAAGTCTCAGCTTCTGGCGGTGAGCCGGTTCCCATCTCGAGCATCCCCAGGGATTCTCTAATCACCGACATCAGTCCCGACCATCGCGACTTGCTGGTGGTTGAGGAGCGGGCGTTCGCACCAGGAACGCTGGAAGTTATGCCCTTGTTCGCAGGCGAGCCACGGCGCTTGGGGAATCTGCGGGCGTATTCTGCCTCCTGGTCACCGGATGCCAGGACTTTAGCTTACACGACCGATGGCGGCGTCTACCTGTGCGATCCCGACGGGTCGAACTCGCGCCGAATCGTGACTATGTCCGGCAAACTTGACGGTGCGCGCTGGTCACCCAGCGGCAGCAAGCTATGCTTCACTCGGGCTGAACCTTCCGGAGACTCACTTTGGGAAGTGGACCGCGACGGAAAAGGTCTCAGATGCATGTACCCAGGATTACTGTCCGGCCTTGAGGGCAGCTATGGCCTATGGACACCCAACGGGGAATACCTGATTGCCCAGTCATTATGTGCCGGCCACTCTATGCCTTCCGCGGTGCGGCTTTCTTCCGGACCTTTCCACCGTCATTCGGAGCAACCTGCCTGCCTGGGGTCCGCACCGCTGGACCTGTTTGTTTCGGCCATAAGTCCGGATAGTGCGCGGCTGTTCGGTTTCGGCTATGCAGCGAAACATCCGCAAATGGAAGAGTACGACACCCACGCTCGAGAGTTTAAGCCGTTCCTCCCCAACGTTTCTGCCGGCTACGCAGACTTTTCGAGGGATGGGCAACGCATTGCCTACGTCACCCTCGAGAAGGAAATCACTGGCGGGGAGAACCTGTGGATAAGCCAAATTGACGGCAGCCACAAGGTGCAGATCACTAAACCGCCTCTTTTGGTCCAGTTGCCTCGCTGGTCTCCGGACGGGAGGTGGATTGCGTTCATGGGCAAGGATCAGGGGCAGGCGTGGAGGGTGCGGGTTGTTTCCGTGGACGGTGGCTCCTATGCGCCGGTGACGCCCGTCAACGACGAGGAGGGAGCACCCACCTGGTCACCCGACAGCGGCCAAGTCGCATTTGGAGGTATGACTCAACCCCCGGAAAGGACAACTGGCCGGCTCGTCATCCACATCCTTAATCTAAAGACACACCAATTGTCGGAGGTGCCGGGGTCGGAGGGCCTGTGGACGGCGCGGTGGTCGCCGGACGGTCGCTATATTGCCGCCTTGACGGAAGACTCACGCAATTTGATGCTGTTCGACTTTCGCAACACCAAGTGGGTGAGACTTGCCACCATGCTCCAAATTCCAGACCTGGTGTGGTCCCGGCACGAAGAAGCCATTTATTTCAACGCCGGAACCACCGGAGGAGACCCCGCCATCTTTCGTATGAAGGTTCCGAGCGGTCGACTCGAGCGGCTCGCCAGTCTCAAAGGAAGGACAGAACGGGATTGGCTTGGCCTAACCCCCGATGACTTGCCTCTCATCACACACTATACCAGCGCGCACGAAATCTACGCCCTGACCGTGAATTGGCCCTAAGCAGGTTCCTCAGACGAGCCCGGTCACCTTACAAACTCACACCGATTCTTTAGGTCTGCCCGTTTTACCGGGCATTGTTGAACGAACCGCCGATGCAAAAGCAGGTCCATGCTGCCTTCTGCTTACCCTGAAATCCGAATTGAGAGGCCCTGTTCCGTTCCAACCCGCTGGGTTGAAAGGTGGTTGACCCAGGACGTGTTGGAACAAACCAGTGCACCGAGAAATCAGCCCACCACGCGATGTCGCCCGCCAAGGCGGGCTTGCCCAAATCCTGTCTTCCCGCCTACCCACGGTTTTCACCGTGGGCTAAGAGATGCCGCCCGCCGAGGCGGGCTCAAATGCCCGGCTGCCCATCAAAGGCCTAGCCATGGGGCCTTGGCCCGAGCGGGAACACCTTCGAAAAGCCCGCGGTAGCGGGCGAAATCACTTAGCCCATGGTGACAACCATGGGACCAGATCGCCCCGAGGAGCCTCTCTCAGCCCGCCGTGGCGGGCGACATCCAAGGTGCGACTTCGGAATTCACGCTTACTATCTACCCTCTGGAGCCTGAATCCTGCCTTTGTGTCCTGCCTTTGTGTTCTTGACACGAGGCTAGAACTATGATAGCCTAGCATGTGTGACCTATGGAGAAGGCCGCAACAGAAAGTGTCAAAGAGGGTCGCAGGTGCTAGGTCGTAGGTGGGGGAAGAACAGGATTCGGGATTCAGGATTCAGGACTCAGGAGTCAGAATGGAGAGCATCTGCTTTCCGCCTTCTGCTTTCTGCTTTGTGTTTTCTGCCTTCTGCTTACTGCAATTGGTGGGCCTCTTGCCCCGTTGTGGAGTCTACGTCAAAATGTCGCCCCCGGCAGGGAAAGAAAAGACTAGTAACTTTAAAAACTGAAGGAACGAAGCGGGAATCACTATGAAAACAAGGAAGGCAGGTGGTAGATGGTAGGTCGGGAATGGAAAACAGGGGCTAGGGGGTTGGGGGCTGGGGGACGAAGGCCTGCCCGCCGCCGACGCCTGCGAGCATCACTCGCTCAATTTGTCCTCCGGCTCAAGAAGGCCTACCAACCGTGAAAAGGAATTTTCTTTTTTGAGCGGACGACGCGGGAATCTCTATGAAAACAAAGGACCGGCTTTCAGTAGTACAGAGTTAAGCGGGAATGTTATAGAAAACACAGGTAGTTACGCGTTTAAGGCGGGAATGTTGTTGAAAAGAAAGGAGGTAGGTGGTATGTCGTAGGTGGTAGGTGGGGAATGAAAAACAGGGGCTAGGGGGTTGGAGACTGGGGGCTGGGGACTGGGGGACGAAGGCGTGCCCGCCGCCGACGCCTGCGAGCATCACTCGCTCAATTTGTCCTCCGGCTCAAGAAGGCCTACCAACCGTGAAAAGGAATTTTCTTTTTTGAACGGACGACGCGGGAATCTCTATGAAAACAAAGGACCGTCTTTCAGCAGCCCAGAGCAAAGTGGGAATGTTATAGAAAACAAAGGTAGTTACGCGTTGAAAGCGCGAATGTTGCTGAAAAGAAAGGTGGTTAGTGTCTGGTAGGTGGTAGATGGCAGACGGTAGGTCGTAGGTAGTACGTGGGGAAGTGCTCCAGCCAACCTTCGACTGTTGACTGTTGACTCTCTTGGTAGGTCGTAGACGGTAGGTGGGGGAACCCCCCCCCCCACATACCACCTACTACCTACCACGTACGGGCAGGCGGTAGCCAATGGGGGAAGGCGGCGGTTTGGAATTGAAAATTCAGAATCGCCCGCGCTGCCTCTGGAAGTGCTGCAGGCGGGTTGGTCAAAACTATGGACTGCCTAACCGGGTATGGCTAAGAAAAGTTGGCCAGTGCGCGCATGGCTGCCAAGTCGTCTTCGAGGGGCGCCAGGGGGTTGTACTCGAGGGCTACAGAGCCTGCAAAGCGCTCGCCCAGTTCGTAGATAGCCTTGAAGACGTTGCGGTAATTGATCTCGCCCGTGCCCGGTTCGTGGCGCCCCGGAACATCTCCCACATGGAAGTGTCCGATGCGGTCTATATGCGTGCGTATATTATCTATAAGATTACCCTCCATGATTTGGACATGATAAATATCGAACAGGAGCTTGACGTTGGGGCTTCCCACGCGCTCCACCAGCTCGGCCCCGTCGCGCACGTAATAGAGAAAGTAACCCGCGTGGTTGACATAGGTATTCAGAATCTCGATGATGGCGGTGATGCCATGCTTCTCCAGGATGGGCGCGGCCTCGCGCAGGGCTGCCACCGCGTTGGCCATCTGCTCGGAGCGCGGTATCCCTCCCAGCTCGTTTCCCGTCAAGACCACCAACTGCTTGCAATCCATCTTCTTCGCCGCCTCGATCGAAGCATTGAGTTCGCGGAGGAATCCCTCGCGCTCCCGGGGGTTCACCAAGCCACAGCCGGGCGCCGTCACACCCTTGTTGGCCACCAGGCAGGCGCAGAAAAGCGGGGACTTCTTTCTCTCCGCCAGGAAGGCCTCCAGCAACGCGGGGCTGCGCCAGTCAAACATCTCGAAGGCCTCGTAGCCCAGGCGGCTGAGCAGTGCCATCGCCTCCGGTACGGGCATGCGCACCAGCATGCCCCAGGTAATCGAAAGCCGCAGGCCCTTCTTCCCTTCCAGGTTCCCGCGGGCACTGGCTGTCATCTGGGATAGCGATAGAGCTCCGGCGGCCACGCCAAGAAATAAACGACGGTCCATGACAAACCTCCAGGACAGAGGGGTAAGCGTTCGGGCACTGATTATATGCGAAGTGAGAACCCTGAACAATCGTCTGCCTGGAGAGTTGTCTGTCTGGAGAATTTGGCCATTAGCCAGAATCGTAGCCCTCTCCCTTGGGGCGGACAAGACCAAGTCAAAAGGCAAAACGCAAAGCGCAAAATGCAAAGCGGCGTTGCCATTTGATCCCGCAAGGCGGGACGCTTTGCCTTTTGACTTGTTCTTCTGGCTGCGCTTGACAGGTGCGGCGGAGGGCGAGAGAATGCCGGTTCGCCGCAGCGCACCAGATGGGGCTGGCGACTGTGGCCCCGAAGGGGCCTGCCGTGAGTAGTCCGGCCCCGTCAGGGCCGATGCAGTATTTTCGCACCCTTATCCGTGGGTTGCATCCCGCAGGCGCGGGACTACTCACGGTTCGCCCCTTCGGGGCTGCCTAGCAGCGAGGATCGCCTTTCTTCTTGACGCGAGCGAAATGTTCTTTCATTCACCCAATCACTCCATCACGAAACCACTCCAGCGTGTGACCACTCATTTGCCCAATCACACAAAGCGAGTGAGTCTGGCTCTGGGACTCAGCCTCATCCCGCTTCCCTGCAACCTTTCCGCCCGCGACGTGCTGCTCAAGCGTTACGAGTTTTCCCTGCCCCGCATGGGGACGAGCTTTCGAATCGAGCTCTACTCGCCTGACGATGCGACAGCGTCAAAAGCGGCAGATGCTGCCTTCGCTCGCGCCGAGGAACTCGAGCAGATCATGAGCGACTACCGGGAGGACAGCGAACTCATGCGCCTCGCGCGCGAGGGAGTGTCAGCCCCCTTCCCGGTGAGCGACGACCTCTACGATGTCCTGGCGAAATCCATCCGGATCTCGGAGCTTTCGCACGGCGCGTTTGATGTTACCATCGGCCCGCTGGTGGAGTTTTGGCGAAACGCCCGCAAAACGGGACGCTTGCCTGACGCTTCGGAACTGGCGAGGGCAAGAGCGTTGGTCGATTACCGAAACATCGAATTGGATGCCGCGCGCCGGACCGCCTTTTTGAAACGCGCCGGCATGAAGTTGGATTTGGGCGCGATCGGCAAGGGCTACGCGGCGGACCAGATGCTGGCTCTCTTGCAGTCGCGCGGAATCCGTCAAGCCATGGTGGTGGCGGGGGGAGAGGTAGCTCTGGGAGCGCCTCCGCCCGGTAAAGCCGGCTGGAGAGTTGCCATCGACACGCCCGACACGGGCACAGGGAATCCGCCCTGCGCAATCCTGCTGCACGACGCCGCCGTTTCCACCTCCGGCAGTTCCAGGCAATTCGTGGAAGTCGCCGGCAAGCGATTTTCGCATATCATTGACCCTTCCACTGGCCTGGGTCTGGAAGGTGCGGCCAGCACCACGGTGATCGCCAGGGATTCGGCGACGGCCGACGCTCTGGCGACGGCGCTCTCCGTAATGCCAGTGGCGGATGGAATCCGGCTTGCTGAATCCCTGGCGGGCGTGGCGGCCTTCTGGGTCCGCCAAGCTGGCAGTGAATGGAAGCGCTACTTTTCGCGCGGTTTCCCGACCACATGCCGCGGCCGGGGATGAAAATGGGTACTTTCCAAATGCAAGAACAAGTCAAAGGGCAAATCGCAAAACGCAAAAGGCAAAGCCGCAGCAAGGACCGCAATTATCCAGCAAAGTCGTTTTTGGGGTTATACTTTTGCCTTTTGCACTTTGCGTTTTGCCTTTTGACTTGTTCCTTTGGGGGTGTCATTCCGAGCGCAGCGAGGAATCTCGCTCTGCGCTGACGTTGCCGGCGCTCAAGGTGACCTAGGCGCGCGTAGGGGGAACAAAGAACAGAGCGAGATTCCTCGCTGCGCTCGGAATGACACCCTGGGCACAGCCGCAGCAAGGGCTGCAATCCGCGCCGAGAGAAGAAGCATACTGCTAAGTACAGACGCATGTTTTCAATGATTACGGGTCTCAAGAAAGTCGGTCTGAATCTTAGGAATCTCAGCCTCATCGGAATTGGCATCCTCCTGGGCTTCACCATTCTCCTGGGAGGGAAGGCGGGGATTGATGCCACCTCCTCGGACAAGTTCTGCGACCGGGCCTGCCACGCGCACCCGGAGGCTACGCAGACCTGGATCAAGTCAACGCATTTCACGACGAAAAGCGGTGTGGTCACGCATTGCATTGAGTGTCACCTCCCCGCTGCGGGGCTCGGGTATTACACCGAAAAGGCCCGCCTGGGCGCGCAGGACATCTATGGCAAGGCCTTCAGGGATTTGAATAAGATTGATTGGCAATCCAAGCAGAACCTCGAGCATGCCCGCACTTTCACTTACGACTCCGCGTGCATTCGCTGTCACGCCAACCTATTCAGCGCCGGGCTCTCCAAGAAGGGCGTGGACGGCCACTTGCACTACCAGCGCTCGAAGGACAAGATGCGGTGCATTAACTGCCATCAGCACTCGGGACATTACCGGGGCAAGAAGGCCGAGGAAGCCCAGGATGAAGCTGAAGCTCAGGAGCAGGAACTCGAGAAGTCGTTCCCGCCCAACCCGCAGGGTTTCCAGAGTTACACCGAGATCATTCCGGGCTCGGAAGTGAAAATCCGCATGGTGGCGATTCCCGGCGGATCATTCCTGATGGGAAGCTCCGAGTCGGAATCCTACCGGCGGCCAGATGAAGGGCCGGTGAGACGGGTGAAGCTCAGCCCCTTCTGGATGGAAAGGACCGAGGTGAGCTGGAGAGAGTACGAAGTCTACCTGCTCCAGCGGGGGAACCGCGGCAGAAGCCGGGACAACCCAGCCTCTGACAAACCCGATGCGGTAACGGGACCTACGCCGCCCTACGGCTCTCCCGACCAAGGTTGGGGAAGAGGCTCGAGGCCGGCCATCACCATGACCCATTATGCCGCTACCATGTATTGCGAATGGCTCTCCGCGATTACCGGTAAGAAGTTCCGGCTTCCCACCGAAGCTGAGTGGGAGTATGCTGCCCGTGCGGGTACGACTTCTCCCTACTTCTTTCCCGGCGACCCTGCCCAGTTCACCCGCCAGCGGTGGTTGAATCAACTATGGGGAGTGAAGGCAGCGCCGATAGGTGAATACACGTGGTACTTCGAGGACAGCTCGAGCAAACCTCATCCGGCCAGCGGGACCAAACCAAATCCCTGGGGTCTGGTCAACATGTTGGGCAACGTGCGGGAATTCTGCCTGGATTGGTATGATCCCGAAACCTACGCGCACCTCTCCGACTCCGGGGTTCTTGACCCGCGCGGCCCGGCGGTGGGCCAGGAGCATGTTGTCCGTGGAGGTTCGTATCGTTCCGATGCCGCTGACTTGCGCTGCGCGGCACGCGACCATACCCGGAGTGACGAATGGCTGCTCACCGATCCGCAGTCGCCCAAGAGCATTTGGTGGTACTCAGACTGCACCGACGTGGGATTCCGGGTTGTCCGGGAATACGACGAGGGAATCCCGAGGGCGGCAAATCGCCAGACAGGAGACTCGCACAAGCATTGATGGCGTGAAGTGCTTACATCGCCGTGTCATTCCGAGCGCAGCGAGGAATCTCGCCCTGCTTCTTTACTTTCGCCCTGGCGCAGAGCGAGATTCCTCGCTGCGCTCGGAATGACATGCGTGTTTACTGATTTTTCTTTAAACCAAAGGAGAGATGACATGAATGACGAGACGAAGTCGGATCTTAATCGCCGGACTTTCATGGGAGCGATAGCAGTCGCGGGGGCGGGGGCGGTGCTGGCAAGTTGCACCAAGACCTACCCTCCCGTGACCTTCGTGGACGTGGCGCCGGACGGCCCGCCGCTCAAGGCAGGTCTTATCGGCTGCGGGGAGCGAGGCACGGGGGCTGCCCTGAACTTTCTAAAGGCAGGGCCGAATCTCAAGCTTGTGGCGCTGGCCGACGTCCTCAAGGACCATCTGGTAACGTGCCGCGACACGCTGGCCAAGAAGGCCCAACAGCAAATCGCCGACGACCGTTGTTTCATCGGCTTTGACGCCTATAAAAGGCTGCTCGAAACGGACGTGGATATCGTATTGATGGCTACGCCGCCGCATTTCCGCCCTATCCATTTCGATGCCGCGGTGGAAGCCAAGAAACACTGCTTCATTGAAAAGCCAGTGGCCGTGGATGCGCCCGGCGTGCGCGCGGTTTTGGCCGCTGGTCAGAAAGCTGCGGCGTACAATCTCTGCGTTGTGCCGGGGACACAGCGGCGGCATGACCGCGCCTATAACGAGACCTATAATCGCGTCTCCCATGGCGCCATCGGCAAGATCGTCGGAGCCAGTTGCCGCTGGAACCAGAGCCAACTGTGGTACACCCCGAAAAAGAAAGAATGGTCGGACATGGAAGCTATGATTCGAGACTGGGTGAACTGGGCATGGCTTTCGGGCGACCACATCGTTGAACAGCACGTCCATAATCTCGACACCGTCCTCTGGTTCACGGGCATGAACCCGGCAAAGGCCGTAGGCGTGGGCGGGCGCGCCCGGCGCGTGACTGGCGACCAGTTCGATTTCTTCGCCGTGCAGTTCACCTACGGGAACGGAACGCGCCTGGAAAGCATGTGCCGCCAGATTGACGGCTGCGCAAATGACGTCTCCGAGTACGTGGTGGGCACTGAGGGCTACACGAATTGCAAGAACACTATTTTCGACCCGACGGGGAAGGTCATCTGGACATACCAGGAGGCCGGAGCGGACCCGGGCAAGTCGAAGTTCGCTGCTTTCGATCAGGAACACGTGGACTTCGTTACCGCCATCCGGAGAAACTACCCGATCAACGAGGCGGAACATGTCGCCCATGCCACGCTGACCGCCATTATGGGAAGGACCGCAGCGTACACCGGCCAGGAGGTTACGTGGGACGCGATGATGGATTCCAAAGAACACCTAGGTCCGACGGAGTACGCCATGGGGCCGGTGCCCATCAAGGCTGTCGTGCCTGTGCCGGGAAATGGCGAAGACACCGCTAAGCACATGCGGAGCTGAATGGCGCTCAGGTGATTCCTGTCATGCTGAGCCCGTTCGCTCCGCTCGCTTGAAAATCACCCGATGCCGGTCATTCCCGTCCCGCCATGGCGGGAGGAATCCAGTTCGATGGGGACTGACCTGGACCCGCTTACGCGGGGGTGACAACATCGGCGATTTTCATCTGCTTGGGTGGGCCGCAGGCCCATGAGCACTCAGGGTAAACTCCGCGAAGCATCCCTGCAGTTTGTCGTAGGCCGTTGAGCGCAAAAAGAACTGCCGTCCCGCCGCGGCGGGATCGCCCGCCCGAAAGCACGGCGGGCTCAGGATGACAGACGGTTCCAGCTTTGGAATTCGCGTTCAAGCGGATCCAATCAGACCCCGCACTGCACTCACGATGCGATCCGCATCCGGCCGGTGAAAATTCTCCGTGGGAGGTGAGAACAGAACGGGGGTATTCGGTGACGCAAACTCGCTTCACCGGAGCGGTCAAGTAATCACTCATGGTGTCTGTTTACTATGTTCAACGGTTATTACGACTTTCCCTTGCGCATGTCCTTCTTCAAGATAACGGAGAGCTTCAGCCACGTCGCTTAACGGGTAACGTCTATCGATGACGGGTACAACTTTTCCGGCTTCAAGAAGATCTTTCAGAAAATCCAAATCCTTCTTGTTTAGCTTCGCCATAAAGTTACACATCTTCTTGCTCCCAATCAGTGACAGTAATGGTCCCAGTAACATGGCTTGGAGAATTTGAACCCCGCCACCTCCGGCCATGACATAAATTCCGTCCTGACTCAGCGCACGCCTGTAATCGAAAATCGAATGATAGGCGTTCGCGGCAAGAATCAGATCGTAACGCTGCCCGCTTTGAGTGAAATCTTCCCGAGTATAATCAATGACATGGTCTGCGCCAATCGATCGCGCCGTCTCCATATTCCTCGTGCTGCACACGGCGGTGACTTCAGCTTCGAAGGATTTGGCAATCTGGACCGCAAAGGTGCCCACGCCGCCAGACGCGCCATCGACCAGAACCTTCTGGCCTCGCTGGATCCGTCCCTTATCGCGAAGACCCTGAAGGGCAGTGATTGCCGCGATTGGTGCGGCTGCCGCGCCCTCAAACGATATGTTGGCTGGCTTCAGCGCCAATCTGTCTTCAATGGCACACACATACTCGGCAAACCCTCCAAAACCTACTCCCCCGAAGACCTCGTCGCCTGGCTGAAACTGCTTTACTTCTCTGCCAACCGCTTCAACTCGCCCTGCGATTTCAGAGCCGAGGATCTTGTGTTTTGGTGTGCGCAGCCCCCCGGTGATCAGGCGGAGGAGCAACAGACCTCTCATGAAGTACCGATCACGTGGATTTACAGATGCCGCGTAAATCTTGATCAAGACCTCATCGTCCGCGGGCACAGGTGTTGCCACCTCCTTGAACTGCAACACATCCGGTGGTCCGTATTGTGTGTATACAATCGCTTTCATAAAGTCCTCCTTAAGAGAGAGGGTGGGGACAGGTTAACCTGTCGCCGCATTCCGGCCTCTGCGACCCTCGGCTCGGGCACTGCTGCCGCTCGGCGAGCATGCCCCGTTCCGCCTCGCCCCGCGCCTTGCACCGGCTCACCGCGCGCGTGGCCTCTATGCTGCGACTGAATTGAGATACTAGTATCACATTATCGCCTCCGGTTAAAGCCCTTCCCAGCGCGCGGCGGAAGCATTCCGGCAGTTCATCGCATGACAGGAGAGGCGGGCTGGCGCACCCCCCTGTTCTTTGGGGTCTGCGATTTCCCGAGACATGGGCGCTGCAGGCCGCAGTCATTCCCGCGAAAGCGGGAATCTACTTGGCAAACCTTCGGAAATGCGCTGTCGACGGACTGGATTCCCGCTTTCGCGGGAATGACAGGCATCTCGAAACGGATCCCGTTCCAAATGACACCACCACCGCCCGACTAGCGCAAATGGACTCCGGTTCGGATAAGGACTACTATGCTGTCGAAGGACTCTTGTGACAAGCAACGCCCGTCTTTCTCTCTCGCTGTGCGCCGGTCTGGCGCTAATAAAGTAGGAGTGCCAAAAGATGAAAATGACTTCCGCTGTTCTGGCCGCTTTGGTGGCCACGAGCGTCGTCGTTACGCTCCACGCCCAGGTCAAGGAGCGTTCACTTCCCCGCCTGATGAAGAAAGATGGGCGCTACGCCCTGTTGGTCGACGATGCGCCTTACTTGATGTTGGGCGCACAGGTTCACAACTCCAGCGCCTGGCCGGCCATGCTTCCGAAAGTATGGCCCGCCATGGAATACCTGAATGTCAATACGGTCGAAATCCCGGTCTACTGGGAGCAGTTCGAACCGCGGCACGCACAGTACGACTACACGGTGATCGACACGCTCCTGACAGAGGCTCGGCAACATCGCGTCCGCCTGGTGCTGCTCTGGTTCGGAACCTGGAAAAACGGCAGCCAGCACTACATGCCCGAGTGGATGAAACTGGCCCCCGACCGCTATCCGCACATGGTCGATAAGAACGGAGGCGCGGTGGACTCGCCTTCACCCTACGCTAGCGCGTCGCTCGAGGCGGACAAGAGTGCGTTCAGCGCTTTCATGCACCACCTCAAAGCAGCCGACCCGCAGCGCACCGTAATCATGGTTCAGGTGGAGAACGAACCCGGCACCTGGGGCAGCGTGCGCGATTACTCCCCGGCCGCGCAGAAACTCTTCGAAGCGCCGGTGCCGCCCGAGGTCCTCGACGCCATGCAGGTGAAGGCCGCCTCGCCATCCCCGAACTGGCAGGAAGCCTTTGGCCCCGAAGCCGAAGTCTGCTTCCACGCCTGGTCGGTAGCGAGATATGTCGGGCAAGTCGCCGCCGCGGGGAAGGCCGTTTATCCGTTGCCGCTCTATGCCAACGCGGCTTTGCGCGACCCGCTGAAGCCGGGCGCTCCCGGCAGCTACGAGAGCGGCGGCCCCACGGACAATGTGCTCGCCATCTGGAAAGTCGCGGCGCCGGCGCTGGATATTCTGGCGCCCGACATTTACCTGAACGACCCCGCCGCGTATTTGAAAGTGCTCGAACTTTATCATCGCGACGACAATCCCCTATTCGTGCCCGAGACCGGTGGCGCCGGCAATGCCCGTTTCTTCTTCTCGGCGCTCGGCCTTCAGGCCATAGGATTCTCGCCGTTCGGGATGGATTACACCAGGGACCGCGGCGGCGCTGCCGGGGGTTCCAGACCACGCGAGGAGTTCCTGACTCCCTGGGCAATGAATTACCGGTTGATCGGCCCCATGCAGCGGGAGATCGCCCGCCTCAATTTCGAAGGTAAGCTCCAGGCCGCGGCCGAGGAAAAGGGCAAGGTCACCGAGACCCTGCGGTTCGGACCTTGGGACGCGGTGGTGTCGTATGGCGCGTCCCGCAACAATCGCGCCGTGGGGAATCCCGAGCCGACGGGGCGCGTTCTGGTTGCCCAGCTCAAAGACAACCAGTTTCTGGCGGCCGGATTCTTTTGCCGCGTCGACTTCCGGCCGGCCAGCGCCGAGCAACGCCGGCAGTTCCTGCGTGTCGAAGAGGGAACCTACGAGAACGGCGTCTTCAAGTTCCTTCGCATCTGGAATGGCGACGAGACGGACTGGGGCCTCAACTTTGGCGCGGAGCCTGTGGCGCTGCGCGTGTCCCTTGCCACCTATTAGAGAGTGAGCGTTAAGCTGGGTACATCTACACGTGGGGGCTCCAGAGCGTTAGGCTGGGGGCATGGCATGGAGCTTAAACCCGTCTATATATTTCACCGAATCATAATGGGTAGCGGCCGCAGTTCAGCGCCGTTTCATACATTGCCAGCACGTTGGCCACCGGCACCAGAGCCTGGATGTTATGGACGGCATTAAAGACGAAGCCGCCCCCACGGCCAAACAGCTTGAGCCGCTCGCGAACCTCCCTGCGAACGTCGTCCGGTGACCCAAAAGGCAGGGTGCGTTGAGTATCTATTCCTCCACCCCAGAAAGTGATTCGCTCACCAAACTTTCTCTTCAGCTCCTCGGGATCCATGCGGGCCGCCGAGCATTGAACCGGGTTCATGATGTCGAATCCCGCGGCGATGAAATCTTCAATCAAATCGAAGACCGATCCGCAGGAGTGGATGAAAGTCTTCCACGTGGTGTGCTTGTGCACCCAGTCGTTAATTTGCTTGTGGAAGGGAAGAAACAATTCACGGTAAGCTTTCGGCGCCACAAGAGGCCCGTTCTGCGCGCCGAAATCGGCGCCGGTCAGGTAAGCTGCGGCGGCGCGGTTACCAACGGCTTGGTGAATCCTCTCCAGGTTGGCCAAGTTAATCTCGGTCTGACGTTCGAAGACCTTGTAGACGTAATCCCGTCGGGCGCTTAAGCTCATGTACCACTCGTCGGCGCTGCGAATTCCCTTCGGATCCTTTAGCATTTGCCCTGGGACCTTGGCAATGTCACCCAAGCTGAACATGCCGAGGTTCAGAATGATCGCTCTGTCCGTCTCTGTGTACAGCCTGAGGGCTTCACGTTTGAAATGTTCAAGCTCCGCGTTGGGGAACGGAGCGAATTCTTCCAGGTTATCCTCTACTTTGAGATTGTCCTCGTCGATGGGTAGTTGGCGGAAAATGGGGTCGAAGTAGAGCCCACCCTTCGGCATCTTTCCACTGGGCTGGGCGGAGCGGTCTCCTTGCGGGTACATGAGGAGATCCCCATTGGGCTCAGGAGTGGTGTTGAATCCCTCCGGCACCAGAGCGGGAGTTCCATCGAAAGTCCTCCACTCCTTCCATCTTTCGAGCTTGAATCCAAAGGAAGTGCCCGTGCCCCCCAACCTGACGACGTCAATTCCCAACGCCTCAATAAGATCGAGCTTGATCTCACCCAACATTTGCAGCGGCTCGATGACCTTCACCGGGGTGCCGGGGGCGTCGAGTGCAAGCGCCTGGCGAAGCGAGTAAACTGCACTGACATGCATCCCAGTTACGGTGGTGGCGCCCAGGTCCAAGGGGACTCGGTCCGCTTCCTTGTGTTGAAGTGCCAGATTCACTCGCTCGCGTGGATTCATCAGCAATCACTCCTTCCTTGGCTTTGGGGCCATGCCAGAATAATACGGCATTGAAATCAGGGGTCAGTTGTTAGTGGTCAGTTGTCAGTTGTCAGTTTTCAGTTGCGGCGAATCCCGGGCGCAGGATGCCCGCAACGATGTCCTCATTGAGATCAGCGTCTGCCTGGCATCGAATCTTCACGTGCGGGGAGCCTGCGTCAGTTGGCGCGCTTCTTCGAGCTTCTTGAATAATGGAAACTGGAAACTAGAAAATGGAAATTAGAAATTAGAAACTGGCGGCTTTGTCTTCCAGTTTCCAATTTCCGGTTTCCATTTTCTAGTTTCCAGTTTCCAATTTCCAGTTTCTGGCTTCACGCCGAGTGGATTTCGCCAAAAGCCTTTGCTGCTGCCTCGATGGTCAAGGTCACGTCAGCCTCACTGTGGGCCGTGGAAACGAACGCGGCCTCGAACTGTGAAGGCGGAAAGTAGACACCACGTTCGAGGAGCGAGCGGAAGAAGCAAGCGAATTTGACGGTATCTGATTTCTTGGCGGAAGCATAATCCGTCACCGGATCGCCGCTGAAGAAGCAAGTGAACATTGACCCCACACGATTCACGGTGAGCGGCGCCCCGGCCTTCGCAGCCGCAGCGGCCAAGCCTGAGGCAAGCTTTTCGGCGATCACCTCAAGGCGCTCGTAGGTGCCCGGGCGGCGCAGAATTTCGAGCGTCTTGAGCCCCGCTGCGACAGCCAAGGGATTTCCGGAGAGCGTTCCAGCCTGGTAAACAGGGCCAGCCGGCGCGACCCAATCCATCAGGGAGGCTTTCCCTCCATAGGCTCCCACCGGCAGCCCTCCCCCGATGATTTTTCCAAGTGTGGTGAGGTCCGGCTGAATCCCATATAGCTCCTGCGCGCCGCCGTAGGCCACGCGAAATCCCGTCATCACTTCATCAAGAATGAGCACAGTTCCCTGCCCTGCCGTCAGCTTGCGGAGCCTCTCAAGGAATCCGGCTTGCGGTGGTATGCAGCCGGAGTTCCCGACTACAGGCTCAATAATGACGGCGGCGAGCTGATTGCAGTGAACTCGGAACGCCTCCTCGAGGGCTGCCGGATCATTGAAGGGCAGCGTGACGGTCAGCTCCGCCAGTGCCCGAGGAACGCCTGGGCTGTCCGGCAAGCCGAGGGTGGCAACGCCTGAACCTGCTTTCACCAGCAAGCTGTCCCCATGACCGTGGTAGCACCCTTCGAACTTCAGAATCTTGTCCCGGCCCGTCACCGCGCGCGCCACCCGCAGGGCCGAAAGTGTGGCTTCTGTCCCCGAGTTCACCAGCCGGACACGCTCCAGGGAGGGATAAGCCTCGCGAAGGCGCTCAGCAAGTTCAACCTCGGCCGGAGTGCAGGCCCCGAAGCTCGTTCCGGTCTCGATAACCCTGGCCAAGGCTTCCACCACTTCCGGGTGGCAATGGCCGAGAATCAACGGTCCCCACGACAAGACATAGTCGATGTAATTCCTGCCGTCCACATCGGCCATGGAAGAGCCTTTGCCGCCTGCAATAAACACCGGGTCGCCTCCCACGGCGCGAAAGGCGCGAACGGGCGAGTTCACTCCCCCGGGCATCAGGCTCAAAGCCTTCTGAAAAAGTTCCTGGGATCTAGTGGGCATGAGATTTTTTCCAGCCTGAAGGGATGTCCTCCCGTAGGCGATCCGGAGCGACGTGAAACATCTGGCGAAGAGGGTCTATGCCAATGTCCCAAAGCGCCACGGCGAGGCCCAAATAGAGCTTTGCCGACAGTCCCAAATAGGACTGCGATCCCTCGAGCAACTCCTGGATGAGTTCCAGGAATCTCTCGCTTCGCGCCCCGAACTCGACCATGCGCGTGGGGACCGCTTCACTCATGAATTCTCCATGATAGAAAGTGCGGGCGAGCCGCGCCCCCAGCGCCAGCGCTCTGCCGAATTCCTCCTGAACGCGCGTGGGGTAAAGCTCGGGCAGCCCCTCCAGCAGCGACTCCGCGAGCAGCTCGCCCGAGCGCATCGCATAATAGATCCCTTCGCCGGTGACGGGATCAACTAGCCCGCCGGCATCTCCCGCCAGCGCCCACCCCGGGCCGGCTAACCGGAGGCCGCTCCATGTATCCACACTGAGCGCGGGAAGCAAGTGGCTGTAGACCTGAGCACACTCAAAGGAATATCCGAAGCGGCGCATGAAGCCGTGAAGCCGCTCCCGCAAACCCGCCATGCTATCCTCATCGATTTTTCCGCAGATGCCCACGGAGAGGTGAGCAGGGCGTGGAAACGCCCAGGCATAGCCTTCAAAATCCTCGAAGAACTGCACGCGCAGCAAATCGTCCCGACCAGGCACGTAATAGCCAAAGGTGAGCATGAAATCGTGGGGCCCAAAATCCTCCGTCAAAAGGGACCGAAGCCGAGTCCGCGCCCCTGCCGCCAGGATGAGATAATCCGCCCGGTAAGTACCCTTTCTGCCTTGCAATTCCCAGCCGGAGCCTGAGCGCCGGAAATCACGGACCCGATCTTCGACAACTTCCGCTCCAGCCGACACGGCGCGGCGAAGTAGCAATTCATTCAGATTGCACCGGGAATAGACGGCGAGGGGCTGGCGTAGCTGGAACCGGAGTGAGGCATTATTGCAGGCGAGAAACTCTACTTCCTGGACGGGCTTCGCTTCGGCGGTCGCCGGCAACAAGAAAGGATAACGTTGTAAGGCCTTGTGAGTCACTCCGCCTCCACAAGGTTTTTCCCAGCCGACCTTTTCCTCCAAGACCGTGACACGCCCTCCACCGCGGGCAATCAATTCCGCAGCCATCGCTCCGGCTGGTCCGCCTCCGATGATGACCGTGTGCTTCATTTTCATAATTGAATCGGCTTTAGCCTTCGAGAATAGCACGCCGTCTCCTGGCGTGCAAAATCCCACGCGTCTTGGGTAGTTCTGTCGTTTCAAGAAATGAGGGGGCAAACCTTAACCCCACCCCCTTCCATAGACCAAAGCGGGCGCCGGTAGTGGGTCAATTTGATGTAGAGGCGGCTTTACGCCGCCATTTGGCGATCCCGCCTTGCGGGATCGCCGCTACAGCATCGAATTGACCCACTACCCGGGCGCCCTGTCTCTTGACAAGTGGAAGAAGATAGGCTAGAATAGTAAGTGGAAGCTACGTAGGAGGATTCAGGATTCAGGAGAAAGACTCTGAGAACGCGCCACCCGGTGCGACAAAGGTCGCGAACCGCTTTGTCCCTTTGGGCAGCATGTCGGTTAGGAGAGGGAAAGGAAAAACTTAGTAACTTTAAAAATGCAGGAATGAAGTAGGGATGTCTATGAAAACAAAGGGTCGGTTCTCCACAGGCCGTTGCAAAGCGGGAATGTTACAGAAAAAAAAGGTGGTTACGCGTTGAAAGCGGGAATGTTGTTGAAAAGACAGGTGTTAGTAGGTGGTAGGTGGGGGAAGAGCCGCAGCTAACCTTCGACTGCTGGCCGTTGACTGTTGACTCTCTTGGCAGGTGAGGAAGAGGGGCTGCGTCGAGTCTACTGGGGCTCAACAAGCATGGAGTCCAGCCCAGGTTAACGCTGGTTGAGCTTGCGCCCTGGGCTATCTTCCAGCGCTGCTCCGTGGCTTGGGTATGCGAAACCACATGGGATGTCTCGAACCTGACATACTAACGTTAAATGGCTTCCCCAGCCGCCTGGGTATTGATGTCATTTGGGGGAAGTTGATTTTTCGTGCGGGCCTGTGAAGGCAGTCATTCCCGCGAAAGCGGGAATCCAGTGGGAGGTTAGACTCATTGGAGCCGAGCAATTCTAGGCCAGACGGACTTGTACAAAGCGGTAGCGCCATTGTCGTCGCGTGGATTCCCGCTTTCGCGGGAATGACTGCGCTCCAAATGACACCAGTAGCGCCGCCGGCGCCCTCGAGAACATCCCATACCTTGCGTGTTAGAATACTCAGTGGAAACACGCTGATTGAGGCGGCTGATCTTTTTTGGTAGAGGCTGGAACTTGTTATGGGTGTTGAGAAAATCCTGACCTTGGAGCGGGCGTTTGAGGTTGTGGAAGACCTGAAGCGGCGTGGCAAACGCGTGGTCTTCACCAACGGATGTTTTGACCTCCTTCATCCTGGTCACACGCGGGTTCTGTCTGAAGCCAAGAAACTCGGCGATGTGCTGATCGTGGCGATCAACAGCGACCGCAGCGCACGCGCGCTAAAGGGCCCGGCGCGCACCATTCAATCTGAAGCAGAACGCGCGGAAATCCTGGCAGCGATCAAAGCGGTGGATTATGTGACGATTTTCGATCATGTCTCTGTGCAACCCGTCATCACCCGCATGCTGCCACAGGTACTTGTGAAAGGTGGTGATTGGGGGCCAAACGCCATTGTCGGCCGGGCCGAAGTGGAGGCGGCGGGTGGGCTTGTGGTTTCAATTCCTGTCGTCGAGGGCTTTTCGACATCGTCGCTTATCCAAGCAGCCCTAAGGGCAGTGACGAGTGACCCGCCCAGGCGGGACGAGTGACTAGCAGAATGGTAAATGGTAAATAGTAAATGGTGAATAGTGAAGGGTAAAGGATAAAGGGTGAAGGGTAAAGAATGGATTAGGAAGGTCGAAGGCTTTGCGCGGCGCGCTCGCGGCGTCTGGCTGTCGCACTTCCTCAATTCGCAATCGGAACTTACCCTTTGTGCTTTACCTCTTGCCTTTCACCCTTCTCCCTTATCCTTCACCCTTTATCCTTTACCCTTTACCCTTCACAGTTCACTATTTATTATTCGCTACTTACTATTCACGACGAATGCCTAACTTGCAGTCGCTTCTGCATCCCATTCTCGAGCACGCTGCTTTTCGCGGCGCCTTACGAGCCCTGACTGCTGACTCATCCGCAGCACGGCCGCCGGTGACTATTTCCGGCTTGACAAGCTCCGCCAAGGCACTGGTGGTGGCGGGAGTTGCCCACAAACTGTCTCGCCCGGTGGTTGTCCTGACTTCGGATAACGAGACCGCAGCCAATCTCCAGCGCACAACCTCAACCTTCTGTGCCTGGCTCGAACCACTCTCCAGCCCGGCCGTACTGACGCTCCCGGCACTGGACTGCTCTCCTTACGAAGGTCGTTCCCCACACGCCGAGATTCTCGAACAAAGGGCGGTGACCCTGTGGAACGTGGCGCGAGGGCGGACGCGCGTGTTGTACGTCCCGGTGGCAGCAGCGCCGGGGCGGTTCCGGGAGCGCGCCCTCTACTCTTCCCTTGCGCTCGAACTCAAAGTCGGCGATGAACTGGACCTCGGCGATCTAGTGGAGCACCTCGGCGGAGTGGGATACGAACGGGGAGAGCCAGTCTCCGATGTGGGCCAATTCTCAGTGCGGGGAGGAATCGTGGATATTTTTCCTCCCGAGGCTGAATTCCCCTTACGCCTTGAATTTTCCGGGGATCAGATTGAATCCCTGCGTGAGTTTGACCCCGATACGCAGCGCTCGCGAAAGCCCGTTCCGGCAGCTTTGCTTCTTCCGCTTTCGGAAATAAAGCGCTCCCGCCAATTCTTCGCGAAGCTAATCCGCGCTCTTGACAAACGGGCCATTCCACGGCGACTGGCGGGGGCGCAAACAAACCCTCCAGTTGAACTCGAACCCGAGTGGGCGAGCGAGTGCGCAAATCCATTCCCGGGATGGGAGTTTTTCGCCCCTCTGGTTGAACCCCACCCCAACAGCCTGTTCGCGTTATTCGACAACCCCGTATTGCTCTGGGACGAACCCCTGGACCGCAACCCGCAATTGAAGCGATTCCTGGAAGGGTTGGGGGCGGCTTTTGACGAGGTCCGCGACGTCATTCCGCCTCGCCCCAGGCCCCAGGATATCTTCCTCACCGAGCAAGAGTTCCTACAGAGCATTCGGGCAGTGCCACAACTCTATCTCAAAGAGCTCTCTTTGAGTCGAGGAGTCGAGAATCGAGAGTCGAGAAGTCAAGGACTTGCCGGCGAGGGCTACTCCGCACAACCGGAACACGCTACCGGAAACCAGGAGAACACCACGGAAACAACCCCGGCTCCGGAGGAGTGCTGGCCCGAAGGCCGGCGCTACGGAGAACGCGATGAGGGAGAACAAAGCACTCCCGCCAGCGAATTTCCCGCTCAGGGGGCGTGCCAACCTGAAGGTCGGCGCTACTTCAGTGGAGGGCAGAGCCCTCCCCTACCCAATCCCGAGCTGGTTCTTCTCACCCAACCCTCCCCGAAATTCCAAGCCGGAGTTAAGGGTTTAGTGGACAACTTGCGAAGCAATTTAGGGCAAGGCATGTCCGTGGTCCTTGTTGTTCCTAGCAGCGGAAAAGCGGAACGGCTGCGCGGAATTCTCACCGAATACGAGATTCCCTTCGGCACCGCAACTCAAGAGAGCATCTCCGCTGAACCACGTCATGGTGGGGAACTCGGTAGGACGGCCAGAGTGGCGCTCATGGCCCGCGGCGATCTTTCCGAGGGGTTCGTCATCCCCGATTTGGAAGAAATGTGGCTGGCGGACAGTGATCTGTTTGGAGGATTCGACTGGGCTTCCCGTCGCCGCGAGCACTCCGGGACTCGAGCCTTCATTTCGGGCCTGGGCGATCTCAAGGTGGGCGACTACGTGGTCCATGTTGACCACGGGGTGGGGATCTATCAAGGGCTGCGCCAACTCAGTGTGGGCGGTTCTTCGCGCGACTTCATGCTGCTGACCTATCAGGATGAGGCCAAGCTGTACGTCCCCCTCGAGCGCTTGGATTTGGTGGAGAAGTACCGGTCCAGCGGCGACGGCGTCAAACCTGTCCTCGATCGGCTGGGAGGATCCGGTTGGGAGCGCACCAAGAAACGCGTCAAGCGGGCCCTTCGTGACATGGCGCAAGAACTCCTGCAGTTGTACGCCGAGCGGAAGATGTACGGCGGCACACCCAGCAGCCCTGACACCCCCTGGCAGAAAGAGTTCGAAGAGGCCTTTGAATTCGAGGAAACCCCCGACCAGTTAAAAGCCCTGGCAGACATCAAGCAAGACTTGGAAAGCCCGGAACCCATGGATCGGCTCCTCTGCGGCGACGTGGGCTATGGAAAAACCGAACTGGCCATGCGCGCTGCCTTTAAAGTCATCCAGGACGGGCGGCAAGTGGTGGTGCTGGCGCCCACCACCGTCCTCGCGTTCCAGCACTACACAACCTTTCGGCAGCGGCTCGCCGCCTTCCCCATGCGCGTGGAAATGCTCAGCCGTTTCCGGTTACCCGCCGCGCAGAAAAAGATCGTGGCCGAGGCCGAGGCCGGCAAGGTTGATGTCCTGATCGGAACTCACCGCCTGCTCTCCAAAGACGTGCACTTCCGCGACCTTGGGTTACTGATCGTCGATGAGGAGCAACGGTTCGGAGTGGCGGCGAAGGAGAGGCTGAGGAAACTCAAGGCGGGGGTGGACGTGCTGGCGATGTCCGCCACGCCCATCCCCCGCACCCTGCACATGTCGGTGGGCGGGTTGCGCGACCTCTCCGTCATCGAGACTCCGCCGCGAGGCCGGCTGGCCATTCAAACCACGGTAGCGCCCTTCAACCAGGCCTTAATTCAGTCCGCCATCCTGCAGGAGGTGCAACGGGAGGGCCAGGTCTTTTTGGTCCACAACCGTGTGGAGTCAATCTTCAGCATGGCCGCGATCGTGCAACGTCTGGCGCCCAACGCACGGATCGGTGTGGCGCACGGGCAAATGCAAGAGAAGGAGCTCGAAAGGGTGATGCTCAAGTTCATGCAGGCCGAGTACGACGTCCTGGTGGCGACGGCGCTGATTGAAAACGGCCTCGACATCCCCCGCGCCAACACCATCATTGTCAATCACGCGGAGCGCTTTGGCTTAGCCGATCTTTACCAGCTTCGCGGCCGGGTGGGGCGGTCGAACCGCCGCGCCTATGCTTACTTCCTCGTGGCCGCCGAGGAAACATTGACCCCCACGGCTCGCCGGCGGCTGGCGGCGCTGAAAGAGTTCTCGGAACTGGGCGCCGGCTTCCGCCTCGCGGCCTTGGACCTCGAATTGCGCGGCGCGGGCAACCTTTTGGGCGCCGAACAGCATGGACATTTGAATGCCATCGGCATCGACCTCTACCTGAAGATGCTCGAACAAACCGTCGAAGAACTGAAAGGCGCCCCACAGAAGATTGAGGTCCGCACCACACTTAACCTGGGACTCGATATCAAAATTCCCGACAGCTACGTCGCCGACGAGAGCCAGCGCCTGCGTCTGTATAAGCGGATTTCCAGCCTGGCAACCCCCCAAGCGCGTACGGAACTCGAAGCCGAACTCACCGACCGTTATGGGCCCATTCCTCCCTCAGTTTCAAACCTCCTCTCCTATGGGCTTCTGAAATCTGCCGCCGAACAACTTCTAGTGCAATCCATTGAAAGAAAGGCGGAAGATATTTGGATGCGCTTTCATGAGCAAACTCCCCTGGAGCCCGGAAGAATCACCACATTCGTGCGGCGACGCCGGGAAGCGAGCCTTCGACCCGATGGCGTCCTGCGTTTCAGGTTGCGCAATCTCGGAGAGAATACTTTGCAGGAAATCCAAAAAGTCTTGCAGGAATTGCAAACCTAGCATTAAGATGAGAGAGACTGAAGGAGAGGAGAGCCCCCCTCCCGTGTCATTCCGACCCAGAGCGGAGCGAAGGGGAGGAATCTCGCTCTGCCGGTCTAAGTGAGGCATCGTGGAGGGAATCAGAGCGAGATTCCTCGCTGCGCTCGGAATGACAGCGCTGTGATCGGGCGTCTTCGAGTTCCTCTTTCGGGATGGATGAAATGAACATTCAAAAATGGGCTGCAATCGTTAGCATGGCGCTGGTCACGGGGGTTGGGAGCCCGACCCTCGGGGGCGCAAAAATAGTTGAGCGCATCATTGCGCGCGTCAACACTGAGATCATCACCCAACGGACGTACGAACAGGAGCAAGAGAAACTCCGCCAGCAACTCGCCCAGGAATACTCGGGCGCCGAACTCGAGGCCCAAATCAAAGAACAAAGCAAGAACCTTTTACGCGACCTGATCGACCAATCGCTCATGGTCCAGAAGGCCAAAGACGAGGATATCAACGTCGAGACGGACGTGGTCAAGGAGCTCGACGAATATCGCAAGAAGAACAACTTGGCCACCCTCGAGGATCTGGAGACAGAAGTCGAAAAGCAAGGATTGAATTACGAGGACATTAAAGACCAGATCCGCCGCCGACTGTTGGTGCGAGAAGTCATCGGCCGCGAGGTGGGCTCCCGGATTCAGTTGTCGCGCGACGACGCGAGGAAATTCTACGAAGCCCACAAGAAGGATTTCGAATCTCCCGGCATGGTGCGCCTCGGGCAGATTCTCATCTCCACTGAAAAACGAAAGCCGGAAGAGGCCGAGAAGAGGGCGAACGACGCCCTCGTCGAATTGAAGGCCGGACAACGTTTTGCGGAGATTGCGAAAAAGTACTCCGACGGGCCAAGCGCTGAGCAAGGTGGCGACGTGGGATTCATGAAGGAAGGAACGCTAGCGCCCGATATCGCTGCCGCGGTCGCTAAGCTCGACCTCAATGAATTTAGCAACCCTATCCAGATAAGATACGGCTATATCATTCTCAAGGTCTTGGAACGATACAGCCCCGGTATTCCCAAATTTGAAGAAGTCGAACAACGCGTCAACGAAGTCCTTTACGACCAGAGAATGCAGCCGAATTTGCGCCAATACATGACACGACTCCGCAAAGAAAGCTATATCTACAAGGCCCCCGGATACGTTGACACGGGCGAAGAACGACCGAGCGAAATCCAACTGGCAAATAAAGGGCAATGAAGGAGCGCTTCGTAACCGACCTCAGCCCGGACGCCCAGGTTCGAACCACCTTCCTAGTTCAAGCCCGCGAACGGAAAATCGCCCGCACGGGAAGCGCGTACCTTGACTTGGACCTGCGCGACGCGAGCGGGGTGGTGCGCGCCAAACTGTGGGACTGTGATCGGCATGCGCTGGATTTCGAGGTTGAGGATATCGTGGCGGTGGAGGGGGTTGTCGAGGACTACCAGGGGACTCTGCAGATTCGGGTGCGCAAAATTTCCAGGTGCCCTCCCGACGAGGTGGACCTTTTCGACTACCTTCCGCGTTCACGCCGAGACCCTGAGGAAATGTACGCCACACTGATAGACCGCCTGCGTCGGGTGCCCGAGGGGCCTTTGCGAATGCTATTACTTACCATCATGGAAGACCCCTCGCTCGCAGAGAAGTATAAGAGGGCCCCCGCCGCGATGAGTTATCACCATGCTTTTCTGGGTGGCCTGCTCGAGCATGTCTTGTCGCTGGTACAACTCGGCGACCAGGTTTGCGACCACTACGAGTTCCTGCGCCGCGACCTGCTGCTGGCCGGGCTGGTGCTGCATGACGTTGGAAAAATTGAGGAGCTGAGTTTCTCGCGCAGCTTCCGGTATTCCACACGGGGACAGTTGCTGGGCCACATTTCGATAGGCCTGGAAATGGTGCAGGAGAAAATGCGTCAGATTCCCGGCTTCCCCGCGGAGTTAAAGGGCCAGCTCGAGCACATTATCCTTTCCCACCACGGTAAAGTGGAGTTCGGGTCGCCCAAAGAGCCGGTGTTTCCTGAAGCTCTCCTCGTCCACTTCCTCGACGAGATGGATTCCAAACTGGAAGCTATGCGCGCCCAGTATGCGACTGACCAGGACCGTCCCGGCGATTGGACAGCCCGCAACCCGGCGCTGAGAAGGGAACTCTTGAAGATCGAGAGAGGCTCGCCCGCCTCCTCAAATGCTCCCCATGCGGAAAAACCGTGAGCAACCTCGAGTCACCATCTGACATCCTCAGAATTCTTCCTCATCGTTACCCTTTTTTGTTCGTCGATCAAGTAACTGAATTCATTCCGGGCCAGCGCATCGCGGCCACCAAGCGCTTTTCGGTGGACGACGCGGCCCCGCGCGGTTACCTTCCGGCTTCCCCGATCATTTCGGTCGGGATACTGTTGGAATTGGTCACCCAGCTTGGAGCAATCTTGGTCATGGAGCGACCCGAGATGGCCGGAAAAGTTGCCGTGCTTCTGCAAATTCCCGCGGCACAACTTGTGAAGCCAGTTGAACCCGGCGATACACTCCGTGTGGAGGCGGAGGTGATAAAAATGGGAGAGCGTCTGGGTGAACTTCACGGAGCCATTTACCGCGCAAGGGAACTCGTGGCCGAGGGGAGAGTGCGCTTCGCGATTACCGACGCAGCACAAATTGATTTTAGATTTTAGATTTTGGATTTTGGATTCTGCCTGAAGCCTGAATCCTGATTGTCTGGGATTTTAGATTTTAGATTTTGCCTGAGTCCTGAATCCTGATTGTCTCGGTTTTTAGATTTTAGATTTTGGATTCTAGATTTTGCCTGAGTCCTGAATCCTGATTGGTTATTACCTGAATCCTGACTCCTGAATCCTGACTCCTGAATCCTGAGCTCCATGCTATTCGAAGAACTGCGAATTCGTGATGTGGTGATCCGGCCAGCCCATATCTTGGCGCCGATGGCTGGCATTACCGACACTGTGTTCCGCCGTTTCATCAAACGCTTGGGTGGATGCGGACTGATTATGACGGAGTTCGTGTCCAGCGAAGGGATGCTTCGTCAAAACCTGCGCTCGAAGCGCTACTTGTATTACACCGAGGAAGAAAGGCCGATTTCCGCGCAGCTTTTTGGCGCCGATCCTGACCACCTGGCGGAGGCAGCCCGCGTAATCGAAGAGCTAGGCTTCAACCTGGTCGACCTGAACCTAGGCTGCCCGGCCAAGAAGGTCGTAAAGTGCGGCGGCTCAGGCTTGCTTCGCGACCTTCCGTTGCTCGAGAAGATCCTGCGAAAGATTCGCGCCGCGGTCCGGATTCCCTTTACCATAAAGTTCCGCTCCGGCTGGAGTGAAACGGAGATCGTGGCACTCCAAGTGGCACGAATGGCTGAGGAGTGCGGGGTTGAGGCGCTGAGCGTTCATCCTCGGACGCGCCTGCAAGGGTTCAGCGGGCGTGCCCGATGGCAGATTATCCAAGAGGTGAAGTCCCGGGTGCGCATCCCGGTAATCGGCAACGGCGACGTGGTGACGCCGCCGGACGCCCTGGCCCTTTACCAGCAGACAGACTGCGATGCCGTGATGATCGGGCGCGCCGCCGCCGCCAATCCATGGATATTCCGCCAGCTTTCGGATTTCTTCCGAAACGGGACATTCACGCAGCCGACCGAGGCTGACCGCTACCAGTTGATCCGTTCCTATTATCAAATGTTGGTGACCGAAGAGGTTCCCGGCGCGGTAGGCAAGATGAAACAGTTCGCAAGCTGGTTCACACACGGAGTCCGCAAGGGGGCAGAACTCCGCAGGTCGGTCCAAAGCGCGCGGGGCACCCGCGAAGTCCTGGATAGAGTGGATCAGTTCTTCGGTCCCTACGTTTCAGCAGTGGCCGAGCCGGAGGAGGTCGCCCCTTGAACTACAGGGAGGCTCTACTCGCCCATGGACAACTCAAAAAGACTGGCTGGAAGTGAACGACGGGCTCAGAGGCGGCTTAAAACCGCGATACCCATCCGGGTCCGCGGGGTCGATGCATGGGGAAGGGAATTTGAGGAGTCAACGGAGACCCTCCAAGTAAGCCGGCGAGGCCTTTCTTTCCTGACCGAACGAGAATTGAAACCTCCTGCAACGGTGACGGTAGTAATCCCCGGCCGCGGACCAAGCCACCCCGGAGAAGGGCCAACGGACTTCCTTTCGACGGCGGCTGTCGTCCGCGTCCTTAAAGAGGCTGAATTGTACCGCGTTAGCCTCCGGTTCATCGGCGCAACCCTGACCACCTACAGCGCCGAAACTACCCGATAGGCACATCTCTCCCCTGCGCGCCGCAGCCTGCCCAGCCGGACACCAAGCAACTACGGTCTGGCGACTGCTCCCTGATGATCGCGGGCAAACCTCATCTGTTCCAGGATCGCTTTGGCGATCTTGGGGGCGGCACTGCCCCCATTAACTGCGGTTACCTTCCCGCTGGCAAACACGATATCCCCTTGGGGGCTGGTTACTTCGAACGTAAAGTCGTAGGTGAGCAAAGGTCTGTCGATAACTATGACCAACTCTGCCATTTTCGGCTTTCCTACAATAACCATCCCCCACTTCATAAAATCCGGCTGCTGCTGCAATTGATTCTCAAGATCCCGGGGCTTGAACCATACGGTCAATGATTTGATGAAGAGTTTATGGGCAGAACGGAGAGGCTCGGCAGCTCCGCCGCTGCCCCCGCTGAGCGAAGTGGACACGGCCGCTGGCTCCGCCGCTGAGAACTGTAAATCCTTGCCTGAACCCAACTCCGTTGGGTGTGCAGAATTCGTCAAGCCAACAACGCTTTCGAGGGGAATGGCGTAGTTCGAGGCGTGCCTCTCCCTGAATCCTACAATGATTCCGAGCGCACGGCCCTTGGCATCGATCAGAGCGCCTCCATTGGCACCAACGGGCGCGGAGGTGATGAATTGAATCAGTCGATAACCCTTGCCCGCGCCGGGCACTTCCTCGGCGACTGGAAAGGCGGTCAGAATAGCATCGGATACGCTGGTTCTCTGCCCGCCCGTGGTCGAGACCACATAGACTGCGTCACCCACAGCCACCTGGTCCAATCGCAGTGCCGGGAGTTCGGAAAGTGCCAGGGTCGGAATGCGTAATGCTGCTACGTCGCGCCTCTCGTCGAACCCCAGCAACTCAGCACGGTCATATATGTCTCCGTTCTTCAAGCGTACTTGGACTTCGCGTCCGTCCTTGACGATATGATACGGTACTAATAACGCTCCCTTAGAACCAACTACAATGCCTGACCCGACTGCGGTCACTCGTCCCTGGCCGTCCCCAACCAAGACAAGAACGATTGAGGGTTCCACACGTTGAATCAGTTGCTCGCCCGTGAGGTTCGTCCGCTCCTGTGCCGAGGTGATTGCGGCGACAGGAGATTCAAACATGATTGCAGCAATGCAGATGAGAATTCTGAGCCCGTTCGACATACTGCCTCCTGATCAGAACCTGCCATAAACACGGAAATGATTTTGGGTTTTGAACAAACCGCCGGGGAAGCAGAGGGCCCACCGGGAGTAGCCACACAATGCAAGATGAGTTAGAAGTAACACAGGATATTTGCGAACCTTTTCAGGCCCTGTATCCCCGAAGCTGCCTGAACGGTCACCACAAAAGCCAGGGTGCTGCGCAGAGCGTGTTCTCGAAACTAGCTCGCGTTTCGAGGAGGCCCGCCGCTTGGACCTGGAGGAGTTGCTCATTTGCCGTAGCGGTGACAGTCCCTTCGCCACACAGAACGGCTTGGGGCCGGGCCCAGGTACGTCTGGTGTCGCCCGTTAAGTTCGCCCTTGCTCGGTCTTTTCCATTTGCAATAGGCGATACGCCTCACTGCGAGAGATGCCTCGGGCCTTGGCGGCCGCTTTGAGCGCCGCGCGCTCGTCAAGCCCGCGTTCGGCCATCAACTTCTCGATCTCCCGTTTAATAAGCGAATTGGCAGGACGAGTTTCCCCCGGCGCAGAGGCAGTCCCAACCAGGAGGGTTATTTCCCCCCTAATCGTCTTGCCTTTCGTGCGGTCTAACAATCCGGACACCGTACCACGCAAAAACTCTTCGTGGACCTTGGTCACTTCGCGCGCCAAGACCACTTCGCGGTCCCCCAGAATATCCCGCACATCCCTCAGCAGCTCGAGGACGCGATGCGGCGCCTCATAGAAGACCAGGGTCTTGGTTGCTGTTTTTAGCTCTTCCAAGGCCTTCCTGCGCGCCGCTTTCTTGCTGGGCAGGAACCCGAGAAACCTGAAATTGTCCACGGGCATGCCCGACGCAGCCAGCGCCGCCACAAAAGCCGAGGCGCCGGGAACCGGGACCACGGGGATGTTGTGGCGGACTGACAGGTGCACCAAGCGGAATCCCGGATCGGACACCACGGGCATCCCCGCGTCGCTCACCAGAGCTATGTTGTTTCCCTCTTCCAACTTGATGACCAGTTCCGGCGCGCGGGTCATCTCATTGTGCTCATGGTAACTTATGGTAGGAGTTCGGATCTCATAGTGGTTGAGCAATTCCTGCGTCCGCCGCGTGTCCTCGCACGCAATCAAGTCCACTTCTTTGAGGATGCGGATAGCGCGCAGCGTAATGTCCTCCAGATTCCCAATGGGCGTCCCCACAACAAAGAGCCTGCCCTTAGAACTGTCCGTGGAATCCTCCAGAGGGTCCATAAGTCCTGGCTTGGCCGAAATAGATGGTCGCGGCATAGGCGTCTTGTGTGAACTACGACTTTAAGTGTATCAACTACCTCAGGCAATGACAATGGAGAGTTGGTAGTGTCCCAATTCGAATGTGGGGCCGCCTCTCCCGCCATGGTGGGACGGCCAGGCCGGGGCAAGCAAGCCCCGGCCCTACCTCCCATATTAGATTCTTACCGCCAAACTCTGTGCAGGTTGTCGCACACATTTTTGCGGTATCGCCCTTTTCGACTTTCGACTCTCGACCCTCGACTGCCTCAGGAGGGCGGAGAATTTCAAAACCGTTTGGCTAGAACATAGCCGCGACATTCACATTTTGACGCCGGAGAAGCTGGTCTATATAATTACTACTAGGGGTTTTTGCAAGGAGGTTACATTGCCGCTTTACGAATACGCGTGTACGCAGTGTGGACAGCGCCTCGAGAAAATCCGGAGGTTCTCCGATCCTCCACTGACCAAGTGCGAGAAATGTGGAGGCAAGCTAAAGCAGCTCGTGTCTCGGTCTGCCATCCGGTTCAAGGGGAAGGGCTGGTATGTGACGGATTATGCCAGGAAACCCTCCACCGCCACCGCGAACAGCGCCGCAAGCTCTGGTAATGGGGGCAAAGAAAAAGGCCCTGAAGGCGCTAAGAAGGAAGTTCTCCCAGCCAAGACATCCAAAGATAAGCCAGTCGCTGAAAAGAGCCATTGACGAGCAGGATTCAGGAGTCAGAAGTCAGGAGTCAGAAGGAATCGTACGTCGGCACCCGCTTCATGAACCTGAGGGCCTTCAAGAGCCATCAGCACAAGCCAGTCGGGCGTGGCCCGGCCGCAGACGGCTGCGCATCCCCAATCTATCATCTCCTAATAACAGTCACCCGATCCCAGAACGCCTTTATTCTGACTCCTGACTTCTGACTCCTGACTTCCAACTCCTCTTTCAGAGCTTAAGTGACTTGAGGTATTTGCGGAAGGCTCTTCCAAGGTCTGGCCGCTCCAGCGCCAGCTCCACCGTGGCTTGAAGAAAGCCCAGCTTATCACCGGCATCGTACCGCTTTCCTTCAAACACATAGCCGTAGACCGGTTCCTTTTCCAGCAACCGCCGCAGCCCATCCGTCAGTTGGATCTCGCCTCCCGCACCAGGCGTGGTGGCCGCAAGCTCATGAAAAATGGCTGGGGTGAGGATGTATCGGCCTATGACCGCCAGATTCGAAGGCGCCTCGCGAGGACCCGGCTTTTCCACCATGTCCTCGATTCGGTAGAGCCGCCCGTGCCATTGAGGGTCCGTTACAAGCTGGCCGCGAATGATGCCGTAACTGCCTACAGATTTGCGCTCCACTTTCTGTATGGCGACGACGCTTCGACCGTAGCGCTCGAAGACGGCCAACATTTGCTTCAGGCAAGGCACCGGGTTCACGATCACATCATCGGAGAGCAGGACAGCAAATGGCTCTTCGTCAACCAAGTCGCGCGCGGTGAGAATCGCATCGCCCAGGCCTCGTGGGGTCTGCTGGCGAACATAAGCAAAGCGCAACAGACCTGAAATCGAGTGCACCTGCTCCCGAAGTTCTTCCTTCCCCCTTCCGGCCAACTCCTCCTCGAGCTCCGCCGACAAGTCAAAATGGTTCTCGATGGCCGTCTTTCCCCGCCCCGTTACGAATACCACCATCGGGATACCGGAAGCGGATACTTCTTCAACCGCATACTGCACCAGAGGCTTATCCACGATAGGGAGCATTTCCTTGGGCTGCGCTTTGGTGGCCGGCAGGAACCGCGTGCCAAGGCCGGCAACAGGCAGAACCGCTTTACGAATCTTCATGAGCACCTCAGCATCTCTCACCATGAGCAGGCTTCGCAATTGGCACAGTGTAGCGCCACAGTCTAAGTCCCGTCAAAGGATTCAGGATTCAGGTGCCGGGTGTCAGGTACTGGGTGTCAGGTCGCCGGTCAACGGTCTAGCCAGCGCCCTCGGGGTCAACCCGCCTCCCTCGTGCCCATTGATTTCGGACAACAACCTTCGACCTTCGACTCTCGACTATCGACTCCTCAGTTCTTTCGCACCTATGCTAGCATCTACTGTTCGGAGTTTGTAATGTTAGTTCTTGGCATCGAATCCAGTTGCGACGAGACCGCGGCAGCCATCGTGGCGGATGGCGCGCAGATTCTCTCGAGTGTTGTCGCCTCGCAAATCCCCACCCACGAAAAGTATGGTGGGGTTGTTCCCGAACTGGCTTCACGCGAGCATCTGCGCAAGATCGAGCCGGTCGTCGACGAGGCCTGCCAGCGCGCGCGAGTCGGAATACGGGATGTGGAAGGCGTCGCGGTAACGGAGGGACCAGGCTTGGTCGGGTCGCTCCTGGTCGGCCTGGTCTATGGCAAAGCCCTTGCCCTCGCGCTGGCTAAACCCCTGGTGGGCGTGAACCACCTGGAAGGTCACATCCACGCAGTTCTACTCGAAAACAAAATGGCACGCCTCACAGGCAACCCGGTCGAGGAGGCAGACCTCCCCTCCGTTGCCCTGGTCGTCTCCGGCGGTCACACGAGCTTGTTCCTGGTTGAGGATGGTCGCCATCCGGCCAGTTCCCATCCTGTCTTCAATTACAAGCGGCTAGGACATACACGTGATGACGCAGCCGGTGAAGCTTTCGACAAGGTGGCGAAACTGCTTGCACTGGGCTATCCCGGCGGACCGGTCATCGACCAACTGGCTCGCTCGGGGGATCCGGAAGCGGTCGATTTCGGCCGCATCAAGATGAAGGGCAACCCGCTGGACTTCAGCTTCTCAGGGCTCAAGACCGCCGTCCTCTACCGCGTCCGCGGCACCCCGCTCGCCCTCGAGTCCGAGCAGCGACGCGCTTGGCGCAAGACCAGCGAAAGCGCCCCTCCGGACGAACTGCGCGCTCATTGCTCGCACCAGACACTTGACCTCGTCGCCAGCTTCCAAAACGCCGTGGTCCGCGACCTCCTCGAACGTACCCTGGCGGCGGCGGACGCCTCGCGAGTTGACTCGGTTTTTGTTTCCGGAGGAGTGGCCTGCAATTCCCTTCTGCGCGCTCGCTTCCTGCAAAATTCCAGGGCACAAGGATTTCGAGTCTTCTTCCCTTCCCTCGCCTTATCTACCGACAACGCCGCGATGATTGCCGCGGCGGGATACTACAAGCTGAAAGCCGGACAACTCGCGGATGCGACCCTTACAGCACATGCCTCATTTCCACTCGGGACGTAGCAGGAGGATTCAGGAGTCAGAAGTCAGAAGTCAGGAGTCAGGGAGCAACATGGAGGAATTGCATCCGCTCCTGGTCGGCCACCTAGCCGAGAGTGTTTTTCTATTCCCTTGGCCAGGCCACAGTTCACAGATGACCCGCCGCGGCAGGTCCGCGCATGGTCAGTCTTTGCGGACCCCGACGCGCCTTCCCCTGACACCTGGCACCTGACACCGGCTCTTCTGACTCCTGACTTCTGACTCCTGTGTCGGTAGAGTTTAGGAGGTGAATAGATTAATATATTAAGCATCGGCACGAGTATCGACACGGCACGGCTCGAGCGTCTGGCACCGCGGCGGTTCGTCTGGAATCCTGGACCGGTGATTTGTCGCCCTGCCGGTAACGTGGTTGAAACCAAAGTGAGGTGAATTGCATGAGTACTCGGTGCGGCGGTTGGATCTTTGTATTCTGCTTTTCGCTTGTTTCTGGACTTGCACAGCAGAATGGACCTACGGGGCAGTCCGAACCTCCGGCATCTGTCCCGCTTGGTAGTGCGGATCACCGCATGACGCTCGATGTGGTCGTGACCGATAAGTCCGGAAGGCCGCTCCCCGGCCTGCAACAGCAGGACTTTACGCTCCTGGACAACAAACAGCCGCAGAAGATCGTGTCTTTTCATTCCGTAGAGGGTGGGACCGCGACGGCTGATCCGACCGTGGAGGTCATTTTGCTCGTTGATGAAGTCAACACTACCCTCTCAAAGGTAGCCTTCGAGCGGATTGAAATCGAGAAGTTTCTACGGCGAAACGGCGGGGAGCTCGCCCGCCCAGTATCGATGGTCTTCCTTTCCGATTCGGGAGTAATGGTCGGGAACACATCTTCTCAAGATGGAAACGCTATAATTGCAGACCTGAAGCAGAAAAAACTCGGCCTGCGCTCAATTGGCAGGTCACAAGGATTTTACGGCGCCAATGACCGGCTACACTTGTCTCTCCACACGCTCGAGCGGCTCGCTGACTATGAAGCGGCAAAGCCTGGACGTAAACTCGTGGTTTGGATTAGTCCGGGTTGGCCCCTTCTTTCCGGCCCGGGGGTGGAGATGACCCCAAAGCAGAGGCAGGGGCTTTTCAAATCCATCGTTGCTGTTTCGGACGGGCTGCGACGGGCTCGCATTACTCTTTACGCTGTCGATCCGTTGGGGGCCGATGACTCGGTCGGATTCCGAACGTCAGCTTATAAGGGGTTCTTAAAACCAGTGAGGAAAGCAGGACAGGTGCAGTTAGGACACGTGGCACTGCAGGTTCTTGCGTATCAAAGCGGAGGCCGGGTTCTCAATTCAAATAACGATGTGACGGGCGAGATCGAAGCGTGCGTTGCGGACGCGAGTGCCTTTTACGTCCTCTCCTTTGACGGCCTCGCCGGGGACAGTCCAAACGAGTACCATGCGCTCGAGATTAAGATCGACAAGCCCGGATTAAAGGCGCGCACGCGATCCGGGTACTACGCCCAGCCAGAGCACTATCAGCAATAGCCATCGCTTCATTCCCCTGACACCTGGCACCTGATACCTGACACCGGCTCCTCTGACTCCTGACTTCTGACCCCTGACTCCTGTAAAATGACTCTTCTTATGCGCTTCGGTGTTGACACAGGCGGGACATTCACGGACTGCGTAGTCCTCGAGCAAGGCGAAGTTAAGATCCTCAAGGTCTTTTCCACGCCAGAGGACGCATCGCGTGGCATTCTGGAGGGCGTCCGCCGGCTGGCCGAGTCATTTCAACCCGCTGGCCCGCTCGAGATCATTCACGGCACCACGGTGGGCACGAACAGCTTGCTCGAGCGGCGCGGCGCACGCGTGGCGCTTGTCACCACCGCAGGGTTTGAGGACCTCATCGAGATCGGCCGGCAGGCGCGCCCACGGCTTTACGACCTCGACGCCCGGCAGGCTCCGCCCCTTGTCCCGCGAACTCTGAGGTTTGGGGTCAGGGAAAGAACCACAGCGGACGGCACGATTCTTCAGAGGCCTTCAGCAGCCGCAATCGCAAGGCTGACAAGTAAGCTCAAGGGTTTGCGTGCCGAGTCGATTGCTGTTTGTTTCCTCTTTTCCTATCTCAATCCCGCGAACGAAAGAGTGGTGGCGCAAGCGCTGAAAGCGCTGCAATTGCCCATCTCCGTATCCCACGAGATTCTCCCCGAGTTCCGCGAATACGAACGGCTGGCCACGGTCGTAATAAACGCCTTCCTGGCCCCTCGAATGGCGGAATACCTCAAGCGGCTCGAACGTGGCGTCGGAGAGGCAATAATTCCCCTCCTCGGCGGAGGAGGGGGCAGGGGGTGGTGGTGGGCACGCAATCAAGCACACGAGTCAACCACCCCCTGGCCCCCTCCTTGTCAAGGAGGGGAATCCGGCCGGGTCTACGTGATGCAATCGAGCGGGGGCATTACGACGGCGGCGCGAGCGGCCCGTGAGCCAGTGCGGACGATCCTCTCCGGACCCGCCGGGGGCGTTGTGGCGTCCACATGGCTTACCCGGCAGCTTGGGATTTCGCGCGCCATAAGCTTCGACATGGGCGGCACCTCCACTGACGTATGCCTGATCGACGGCCAGCCTCGCACCACCAATGAAACCGCCCTGGGCGGCTTGCCGGTGGCTGTTCCCGTGCTGGACGTTCATTCGGTGGGCGCCGGTGGCGGGTCGCTGGCGCGCCTGGACGCAGGCGGCGCCTTGCGCGTCGGCCCGCAGAGCGCCGGCGCAAAACCCGGCCCTATCTGCTACAGAGGCGGCGGCGCCCAACCCACCGTGACGGATGCCAACTTGTTGCTTGGCCGCCTTGACCCGGACCACTTCCTGGGTGGTGAGTTCCAGCTCGATCTCCGCGCCGCAGAACGGGGCTTTGCAGACTTCCTGCATCGCCATTCGCGAAGCACTGGCATTAAGACTGTGCCGGAACTCGCCGCCGGCATCGTAGCGGTCTCGAGCGCCACCATGGAAAAAGCTCTGCGGGTAATCTCCGTGGAGCGCGGCCACGACCCAAGAGAGTTTGCTCTCATCTGCTTCGGCGGCGGTGGGGGACTACACGCCGCAGACTTGGCGCGCTCGCTGCGGCTATCCAAAGTGGTAGTGCCTCAGAACCCTGGCGCATTCTCAGCTCTTGGAATCCTGCTGTCTGACGTCATCAGGGATTCCGTCCGGTCTGTTCTCTTGTCTGTACCCGAGGAAGGGAGAGATTCTTCGCAGCGCTGGGCGGAGTTCTGGCACGACCTCGGAAAGCGTTTCGCAATTCTCGAGCGCGTGTCGCGAGCCGAACTTCAGCACGAAGGATTTCCAGCCGAACTAGCACGCGCGGAGCGGCGACTGGACCTCCGGTATGCAGGCCAGTCCTACGAACTCTCGGTGCCGCTGAGGAGAGATTTTCGCCGGTTGTTCCACCAGCAGCATGAAAGGGCTTATAGCTACGCCCATCCGGCGCGGCCGCTCCAAATCGTCAACCTCCGCCTCCGCCTGGTGATTCGAACGCCCAAACCGCAACTGCGCGCCCGCAGGACGGGCAATCCTGATCCCGCGCGAGCCAGGGTGAAAACAAAACCGGTCTGGTTTGCCGGGCGCTTTCATTCAACGCGTCTCTATGACCGCGAGCGGCTCGAACCGGGCGCACGTTTTGCAGGGCCGGCGGTCGTTGTCGAGTACAGCTCAACCACCGTCGTGCCACCCGATTTCTCATGCGAGCTAGACAGATGTCTCAATCTGATTTTGAGGGCGAGATGAACCACAGCAAGACGGAATTCGACGGCTACCTCATGGTCGATTGGAGCGCGGCCAACGAACCGAAAGACAAGGAAGATTCTATTTGGTACTGTTATTACGACCGCATGGACGGGGCTTGGACAGAGAAGAATAATCCGAAGAATCCTCGGACTCGCAGAGAGGCAATTGATGGGATCACATCGATCCTTTACGAGACCACGAAACATAACAGAACCGTTCTTGTCGGCTTTGATTTCCCGTTTGGGTATCCTGCGGGTTTTTCCTTGGCCCTCGGCTGGCACGGCGAATTCCCCTGGCGTGCACTTTGGAACGAACTGAAGGAAGCCATCACTGACGATCACAAAAACCGAAACAATCGCTTTGAAGTTGCAGCGTCTTTCAACCTTAGAATTTCAGGCCAGCCATTCCCTTTTTGGGGTTGCCCAGAAACAGTGACCTCGCCATGGATCTCCAAAAAGAAAGCGAGACCGCACCTCGCTGAATTCCGTGTGACGGACCAAAGAGCAAAGGGCGCTCAGCCGGTTTGGAAGCTGTTCGGCGCAGGCGTCGCGGGAGGTCAGGCGTTGGTCGGGATTCCCTGGCTGGCTCGCCTTCGCGACGACGCTACACTCGGGCCACGCTCGGCTGTCTGGCCCTTTGAAACCGGCTTGATACAGCTTCCGCCACGTACTGAGAGGAAGTGGTTGATACTCTACGCGGAGATATTCCCCGCAATGTTCAAGGCAGCCGTTGGTCCCGGTGAAATCAAAGATGAAGCACAGGTCCGTGACTTGGTCCAGCGTCTCAAAGCGGAAGACGAAAGAGGTGGTTTGGGAGAGTGGTTCGCAGGACCTAGCGAACTCTCCGAGAACGACAGGCGCAAAATCGTGGGTCAGGAAGGCTGGATTCTCGGAGTAATGTGACCCAGGGGTCCGCCACACGATGTGGGACTGGAAAACGTCGTGACGGCTCGCCACTTGGGGGCGCCAACGGGCGAATCTCTGTGTCCTCCGTGCTTCTCAAGCTTAAACACAGAGCACACAGAGTTTCTCTGTGACCTCTGTGTTAAGGCTTTTTCCGGCACGGAGCGCACAGAGGTGCAAACGACACGCGAAGAAATCTCCACGGCTGATGCACGTGCACGACCCCCTCACCCGGCCCGCCCCGGCTGATGAAAACGCCGGTGCGGTCCACCCTCTCCCCCAAGGGGGAGAGGGCGGGAATCGCGAAAATGGCTCCGTGGGTTTCATCCCGCGACTGCGGGACTACTCATGGGTTGCCCCTTCGGGGCAGACGGTATGTCACTATTCACAATGACGCGCGTCGACGCAGCAGAACTCGAGATCTTCAAGAACCTCTTTCACTCGGTGGCTGAGGAGATGGGGGCAGCGCTGCGCCGCTCCGCCTTTTCGCCGAATATCAAGGAACGCCGGGATTATTCCTGTGCAGTGTTTGACGGTCAGGGCCGCGTGGCAGCAATGGGCGACCACATGCCGGTTCATCTGGGATCCATGCCCATGTCCGTTGCGGCAGCCCTGGAAGCCCTCGAACTCGCGCCGGGCGACATCGCCATGCTCAACGATCCCTACGCCGGTGGCACTCATCTGCCCGACATAACACTGGTGATGCCCGTCGTGCCACCCTACAAGACCACCGCTAATCCGCGCCGGAAGCGGCAGCCTGTCTTTTACGTCGCCAATCGCGCCCACCACTCCGATATCGGCGGCGCACAGCCAGCCTCGATGGGCTTGAGCGAGGACATTTACCAGGAAGGCTTGCGGATTCCACCGGTGGCGCTGGTTCGGGAAGGAGTCGTTCAGCGCGATGTGCTGGCTTTGTTGCTCGCCAATGTGCGCACACCTGCCGAGCGCGAGGGCGACCTGATGGCCCAGGTGGCAGCCTGTCGGCTGGGAGAGCGCCGCTTGATAGAATTGCTCGAAGGGTATGGCGTGCCGAAGATCCGCTTCTGCCTCGAGGCCCTACAAGGCTACTCGGCGCGACTGATGCGCCAAGCCCTCCTGCAAATTCCCGATGGGACATACGCCGCCGAGGATTTCCTGGACGACGACGGGTTCAGCGATAAACCTGTGCCGCTGCGCGTGTCGATCCAGGTAAGGCGCGGCCAAGCCACCGTAGATTTTGCCGGCAGCTCTCCTGCCTGCCGGGGAAGCGTCAACGCGGTCATGGCGATTACAATTTCCGCCGTCTTCTACGTTTTTCGCTGCCTGCTCGGAGAGGAGGTGCCCGCCTGCGCCGGCTTGATGGAACCCATCGAAGTGCGCGCTCCCAGCGGAAGCGTGGTGAATGCGAAGCCTCCGGCGGCTGTGGCTGCGGGAAATGTTGAGACCTCGCAACGCATCGTGGACGTGCTGTTGCGGGCGCTGGCCAAAGCGCTTCCTCACAGGATTCCAGCCGCCAGCTCGGGGACGATGAACAACGTCTCTTTCGGCGGCCTCGATCCGCGCACCGGCGAACCCTTTGCCTATTACGAGACGATTGGCGGGGGAATGGGCGCCCGTCCGACGGCGGACGGCTTGAGTGGAGTCCATACCCACATGACCAACTCACTCAATACGCCCATCGAGGCGCTCGAAGCCGCGTACCCGGTGCGCGTGCGGCATTACTCGCTGCGCCGCGGCTCAGGCGGCCAAGGGCGTTTCCGTGGGGGTGACGGCATCATCCGTGAAGTCGAGTTCCTTACGGACGTTCGCGGTAGTATTCTCTCTGAACGCCGCCGATTCCAACCTTATGGGCTGGCCGGTGGCAAGCCCGGCAAGGCAGGAAAAAATGAGCTCATCCTGCCGGGCCGTATTTTAAAGCTCTCTTCAAAGGCTGCCTTCAACGCACCGCAAGGTAGCGTCCTGAGAATTGAAACACCCGGAGGCGGAGGCTGGGGGAAGAGCAGGAGTCAGAAGTCAGGAGCCAGAAGTCAGGAGCCAGAAGTCAGGAGCCAGAAGTCGGGAGTCAGTAGGGGGTAGGTAGCAGGGGGTACGGGGTAGGTGGCAGGTGGGGACAGAATGCAATCTCCATACGCGGCCTACTGACTTCTGACTCCTGTATCAGTAGGTCGTAGGTGGTAGATGACGACAGAACGCAATCTCCACATGCCGCCTACTGACTTCTGACTCCTGACTTCTGACTCCTGAATCCAGTCTTTACAAAGGAGGAGGAATGGAAGCAATTGATCGGCGAGACTTTATGAAATCCATGGCGGGAGCTGCGGCGCTCGCTGCCCTGGAAACGAAAACGGCATCTGCGTCTGAGTCGGGACCGCTGTTTCTTTCTACATGGGTCCACGGGAAACCGGCGAACGAGCGCGCGGCAGAAGTCTTCAAGAGTGGTGGGAGCCTTCTGGATGCGGTCGAAAAAGGAATCAACGTTCCGGAGGACGACCCGAAGGTCATGAGCGTTGGCTATGGGGGCCTTCCCAACGAAGAAGGAGAAGTGGAGCTTGATGCCGCCATCATGGATGGGACGCGCCATCACGCCGGCGCGGTTTGCAGCCTCCATAACATCAAGAATCCGATTTCTGTAGCGCGCCTGGTGCTCGAAAAGACTCGGCATACCACGCTGGCGGGCGAGGGGGCTTTCCGCTTCGCGCTCAAAATGGGATTCGAACCGCAGTCGCTCCTGACCCCCGAGAGTCTCAAGAGATGGCTGGATTGGAAATCCGACCCACATAGAAAAACTTATTGGGTGACTTCCGAAACCCACGACACCATCGGCATGGTCGGGACTGACGGAAAAGGCCACGTGGTTTCGGGGTGTTCGACTTCAGGGCTGGCGTGGAAAATCCCCGGCCGCGTGGGAGATTCTCCCCTGATTGGCTGCGGTGTCTATGCCGATGACAACGTGGGAGCCGCCTCCGCCACCGGCGACGGAGACCTGATGACCAACTACTGCACGAGTATTTCGATTGTCCACTACATGGCGAGCGGCATGTCTCCCCAGGATGCCTGCCTCGAGTTGTTGCGCCACATGGTGAAGACAGACCCCAAGAATAAGGATGGAGACTGTTGTGTGATCGCCATCAACAATCGCGGCGAGATCGGAGCGGCTTCCATGAGGTCCCCGTATCGGCTCAAGTATGCGCTGTGGATGAACGGCGAGAGCAAACTGCTGGACGCCGTCGCACTGTATTAACGGCTCGGAAAGCACGTAGACACAAGCGCAGAGTGCGTAGCGCAGACCTGTTTTTCAAGGTCTGCGGCTTTTCTCACCGACCGCGCCCAAGGGCCGCGGACCTACAAAACAGGTCCGCGCTACTCGCTTCTGAACGAAGGGCAATCTCCCTCGCACTTGAAGTAGATTCTTGTTCTGCATCGCGTGTCAATGAAATGCTGCAATAATTGCAATGATGCAAGGAATCATAGGCAAAGATCGAGCAATAACCTCTTCTGGGCTGGTTTCTTGTCCTTAAGCACGCTGTGCACCCCCCACCGTTTCATTCGCCTAAGCATGGGCCCAACCCGGCCGGCGTTTGCATATCGATTCTTTCCCAACCCTTGATCAGCTAAAGATTTCCGCGCGCATGCCGATAGAAGGTGTGAAAGAGAGGCTGGAGGGCTCTGCGCATGCGCTGGTCTGCTTCCCTTCGTCTGCTCATTTGGGGGTTGGTGCTCGGCGGTTCTTTCGGTGCAATCCTGGGTCGAGCAGAGGAGTGGCAAGCAAAGGTTAGCGAGACAGGGATTCCTCACATGATCGACCTCCGGTCTTTGGCGAGCGAGTTGACACATCGGGTCGCCGCCAAAAACACCATTCTTGTTCATCACTTCAAAGCGCCCAACCCGTGGGTCGGGCGCGCAGTTTTGCGGGAGTTCCTTGCCTCGGGGACATGTATTTCGGCCAGACTTCAGAATTCCCGCCTTTCACAAACCCTTGAAGTCCAACTCGTAAAGGAGACATGCGCCCATGTTTAAAGTAAAGGGTCTCAATGCATTCAAGATCGTCATGGCAATTCTTATCCTCAGCCTGCCGTTGCGGGCGGAGGTCAAGGTGAGTTTGGTTGCCAACAAGATCTTGAAATCAGACGGTACAGAGATACGGCAATCAGGAGAGAGGGCTAAGCCGGGAGACGTGATTGAGTACGTAGCCGAATACCGGAACACGGACAAGGCACCCGTCCACAACGTCGTTGCCACCCTGCCCGTGCCCGCAGGTGTGGAATACCTACCGGATACGGCTGTCCCCAAGCTAGCCCTGGCCAGCACCGATGGCGTCCACTTTTCAGCGATTCCGCTGAAGAGGACGGTTCGCGACGCCGCCGGCCAAGCAACAGAGGAACTGGTTCCCTATTCCGAATATCGCTCCCTGCGCTGGAATCTGGAAGAGATTTCTAGCGGAGGCAGCAAGACCGTGAAAGCTCAAATGAAAGTTAAGTCGCAAGAACAGTAGCTTTTGCTAGGAGAGCAGGACATGCAGCACGATCAACCTAATGTCAATCGTAACGAGGACACAGAGATGAACCGAACACACTGGAAAGAGGGGGGCTCCGCTCTTGTGACAAGATGGACCCTCCTAGTCTGTACACTGCTATTGGCTACCGTAGCTCTGATTGCCCCCGGAAGCGCCCAGGCGCAAACTGCGGCCGGCACGGCAATTGGCAACCAGGCTTCAGCCACCTACACAGACACTTCTTCCGTTTCCCACACTGCCACCTCGAACATGGTCACCACCATTGTCCAACAGGTCGCCAGCTTGACCCTGACGGCCAATGGGGCCAAGACCGCCACCCCTGGGTCGCCGGTGTCCTATCCCCACACCCTCACCAACACGGGTAACGGCTCCGACAGCTTTAACCTGACGCTACCTGCGCAGTCTGGGGCCTTCACGCTGACCGGGACCCACATCTACGTGGACGCGAACGGTGATGGTGTTCCCGATAACTTTACCGACCTGACGGGAACTTCCGTAACCGTTTCCCCCGGGGCCGCGAACGCTTTCAAGTTCGTCACTACGGGCACGGTTCCTGCCGGCGCAACGGCCGGCCAAACCAATAACTTCCCGGTGACCGCGACTTCGGTCTTTGACGGGACCAAGAGCGCAACCGACACGGACGTCACCACCGTCACTTCCAACGCCGTCATCAACATCAACAAGACGATGAGTTCCAACACCGGCGCGGCCGGGAGTGGTGCGTACACGGTGACCCTGACTTACACTAACACGGGCAACAACACGGCTCAGACTATCAATATTGGCGATGCGCTACCGACGGGGATGACGTACGTCGCCGGGAGCGGACGTTGGAGTGTCACCGGCTCCACGCCCTTGACCGACGCCACGGGCGACTTGCAGCCTGCCACCGGTTCTCCGCACATTGATTACAGCGTGACCGGCAACACCATAACCGCCATCGTCGATCAGGTGGCTCAAGGGGTCTCCGGCCAACTGACTTTTCAGCTAAACATTGCCTCCGGCGCGGCCCCCGGTGTTCTCTCCAACACGGCCACCATTTCTTATAACGACGGCTCGGGAACCACGGTGAACGGCACGACCAACACCTACAACTTCACGGTCAAGCAGAGCGCAGCCGTGACCATCAGCGATACCGGCGTAGCCCTCACTGACAACGACGCAACCGTCAACGGCATCGACACAATTAATGCCGCTGCACAAGGCAGTACGGTGACCTTTACCGATGTCGTGACCAACACCGGAAACGGCACGGATTCGTTCGACATCACCATCCCCTCCAACACCTTCCCCGCGGGGACGGTTTTCACCCTGTATAAGAGCGACGGCCTGGCGCCCCTCATCGATACCACCGGCAACAGCATTCCCGATACGGGTCCGCTGGCCTCCGGGGCGACCTACACCGTCATCGTGAAGGCGGCCTTGCCGGCGGGAGCCGCGGGCGGTCCTTTCAATGCCACCGTCACGGCCACTTCCACCGTCGTGGGTGCGCTGAATGCGGGCGCGAACGCTAGCATGACGGACCGGTTGCTCGCCATCACTGCCAATACGGTGGACTTGACCAACAATGCGGCCTTGGGAGGAGGGGGAGTCCTCGGCACGGGCGCGGGTCCGGAAACTACCGCGGTTGTCACTAACGCCACCAACCCGGGAACCACCACGACTTTCGTCCTCTACGTCAACAATACCAGCGGCACTGGCACGTCGGACACGTACAACATGTTGGCGTCTTCCACCACCACCTTTGGGAGCAGCAACACCCTGCCCACTGGTTGGTCGGCAACCTTCCGTCTGAGCAACGGATCGGATTGCTCCGCCGGCAACCTCGGCACCGTGATCAGTAACACCGGCACGGTCAATGGTGGTTCAAACCTCCTGGTCTGCGCTGTAGTAAGTGTTCCGAGCGGATACGCGGCGGGGGCTCAGGCTGTCTACTTCCAGTCCAAGTCACCCACCTCGGGCGCCGTTGACGCCATCCACGACGCGGTCACCGTGAACACCGTCCACTCGGTCACCCTGACGCCCAATGGCTCCAACCAGATCTACCCGGGCGGCTCCGTGACCTACGTCCACCAACTGACCAACAACGGGAACGTGAGCGAAACCATCACCTTCACGAGTCCCATTACTTCCGACACAGAAAGCGGGTGGTCGTCGGTGTTTTATCAGGACACTAACTCCAATGGCATACTTGACGCCGCGGACCAGGCGATTTCCACTTCCACGACGTTTACCCTGCCTGTGGGCCAAAGCGTGACCCTCTTTGTGAAAGTCAACGCGCCCAGTGGCGCTACCGTGGGCACCATCGACACCACCACCCCACGCGCCGGCTACAACAGCACCTTTACATCGGCGCTGGATCAGACCACCGTCATTGCCGGCCAATTGCGTTTGCTGAAAGAGCAGGCGCTGGACGCTACCTGTAGCGGCACGCCCGGGACATACGGGCAGAGCAATATCACCTCCGGCGCCGTGCCGGGGGCTTGCGTCAGCTATCGCATTACCGCGACCGACACCGGCACTGCCAATGTGACCAGCGTTGTCGTCAGCGATGCGACGCCTGCGTTTACTGTGTACTTTAACAACCCAGCAGCAAGCACCACCGTGGGCACTATCACGGCGCCTGCCAATGGAACCGCTGGAACGGTCACCGCAACGGTGGGAACTCTGACGCCGTCACAGTCAGCAGTGATCATCTTTGAGGTGAAGATCCAGTAAGAGCACATCCCTGGGGGAGGCGTCTTGGCCGCGCCTCCCTTGTTCTCCCCGCGTGGCGCGCAAGCACATGAGCGCGAGGAGTGTGTGTTCTTGCGGATGGCGGTTCCAATGGGTAAGGCTTTTGCCATCTTCGTGTGTAGGTTTGTGTTGCTGGGAAGTTTTGTCTCAGTAGCAAGCGCCAGTGTCGCTCCCGGGACCTTCATTGACAATCAGGCGGGGGCTACCTACTTATCTGCCTCCGGGAGCACAATCAGCACAACTTCCGACACCGTCCAAGTCATCACCGAAGCCGGGCCTGCCGCGTCGAACCTGACGCTCACCAAAACCGTTTCCACGTCTACCGCCAGCCCGGGCGATCGAATCACGTTTACCTTGAACGCCGCCAACACGGGCGCAGGCGACGCCGCGCCCGTGACGGTAGGCATCAATGGAACCAACGTCAACAAAATCGTGGTGCGTGATGTCATTCCTGACAACACCAAGTTCGCCGCATTTGTGACCACGGGAGCGTCGACGCCTCTCTACCACCTCTACGGCGCTGCTACAGCGAATTACCTCACCGCCGCCCCTTCCGACCTTTCCACAGTTGACGCCGTGGCGTTTGCTCTGGAGGCCTTCCCCTCCGGAGCAGCCGCCAGTTTCAGCTTCAGCGTCACGCTGAACAGTAATGCCACCGGAACGATCAGCAATACCGCCGTTATTTATTTCAACAACGGCAGCAATACCACGACGCCCTCCAACACAGTTATCGTCAATGCCAGCGGGCCAGCCCCAATCATCGGATTCTTCACCAACGGAGGCTTCAGCCGGCCGGCGCCGGTTGGGTCCGCAGGGCTGCCACTTTACATTCAGGCGAACGCCGCTGGGTGCAATGCCAATCCTCTGGTGGCGGACACCGTCCCGATAACCGTGAGCGCATTGCTCTCAGCCGACATCGAGACCTTTACCGCCACCGAGACGGGACCCAATACCGGAATCTTCCAAGTGCTCCCCGCCCCGCCCACCCGGGACGCGGCCTCCAATCCCGTCATTCAAGGCGATGGGATCATGGAAGTCCAGGCCGGGGACACGTTAACGGCTGTACTTAAAGGGTGCGGTGCAGCTTCGGTGAATGCCAGCCTGGTGATTGACCCCAGCGCTGTCGTGTTCGACAGCCATTCCAACCAGCCTGTGGCCGGGGCAAAAGTTACGCTGATTGACGTGACCGGCCAAGGCAACGGGGGCAACCCCGGACAGCCGGCTACGGTGCTGATGCCGGACGGTCTCACCCCTGCCGCCAGCACCGTGACCACGGCAGCAGACGGGCGCTTTAAATTTCTTTACGTCCCCCCCAGCACCTACAAGTTCACCATTGTGCCGCCGGCGGGTTTCACCTACCCGTCCACGGTCGCCATGGGACAACTGCCTGCGGGGCACGCGGTGGATGCCAACGCTTCTTACGGAAAGAGTTTTGTTCTCAGCACGGCCGGACCGTTGCGCTTTGATCAGCCACTGGACCTGAACGGCAGCGGCCTGCTGCTGGTGGAAAAGTCAACCGCCCAGTCCACCGCACAAATTGGCGATTTTCTCGATTACACGATTCAGGTCAAAAACACGTCTTCGGTGGTGTTCAACAACGTGCAGGTCAGCGACGCGCTGCCGCGCGGCTTCGCCTATCAATTGGGTACCACGCGCATCAAGGCTGCGCTGGCGCCGGACCCCGCGGGTGGAAAAGGTCCGAACCTGGTCTTCATCATATCTACCCTCCCCGCCAGCTCCGAGGTCGATATCACTTACCGCGTGCAGGTGGGATCGACAGCGGTCATGGGCGCCAACACCAACTTCGCCTCCGCCAATGCCGGAACCACCAAATCGAACTCTGCTTCGGCCACCGTGCTGGTGCTCGGCGGCGCCTTCAGCAATGAGGGCTTCGTCATCGGCAAGGTCTTCGCCGATTGCAACGGAAACGGCAAGCAAGACCTGGATGAACCGGGCATTCCCGGAGTGCGCGTGCTGCTGGAAGACCAAACCTCCGCCATCACCGACATCCGGGGGAAGTACAGCATTTACGGAGTCGCGCCTCTTACCCACGTGGTGAAAATCGATCCCCTCACCTTGCCCGAGGGTTACCAGGGAGAAATCCTGAATCACCGCAACGCCGGGGACCCGAACAGCATGTTCGTGGATATGAAGAACGGCCAGATGTTCCGCGCGGACTTCGCCACCGCCTGCAGCGCAAAATTGCAAAGTGAAATCGCTGACCGGAAGAAGAAACAGGGACGGGGCTTTGTGGAAGCTGAAACCGGTCTGAAAGCGAATTTCACCTACGACACGATTCGCCGCGGAACGGTGGAGGCTAAGGCCGCGCCTTCGGCCGGAGTCAGCGGCCAAACTCGCGGCGCGGGGGCGAGTCCAGCGGGCGACTCCCCGGCAGGAACGGCCGCCCCGGCCGGTAGCTCGTCCACAGCGCCCAGCGCAACGCCGGGCGCACCCGCGAGTCCCAAATCCACCCCGGCATCGTCGCAGCCGGATAAAACCAAGTCCGGAAGCCAGACCGTGGGCACCCTGATCGGCGTCGAAGAGCAACCCTTGGAGCCGCTCGAAGCCGTGGTGCCACATCTCGACCCCAAGCTCGGATTCATCAATCTGAAAGACGGCCAAGTGATGCCGTACACGCAAACCCCGGTGCGCGTCAAAGGGCCCGCCAACTCCGTCTTCAAACTTTACGTTAACGACGTGGAGGTTGGTGACAAGCGCGTGGGCAAGAAGGTGGTCGATTCCGCGCGCCAAGTGGAAGCCTGGGAGTTCATTGGCGTGGAGTTGAAACCCGGGCATAACAGTGTTCGCCTGGCGCAGTTTGATCCATGGGGGAACCAGCGCGGGGCCGCGCTCATCACTTTGATTGCCCCCAAACCGCTCCATAAGTTTCGCATCGACGTCCCCAAGCAAGCCGTGGCCGACGGCAAAACGCCGGTTAAGATCGCCGTGCACCTCCTTGATGCTGACGATGTCCCGGTCATGGTGCCGGTGGAGATCACCCTCACGTCCACTGACGGCGAGTGGCAGGTAAAAGATGTGGACCCGCGCCAGCCCGGCGTCCAGGTATACGTCAAGGGCGGCGAAGCCCTATTGCCGTTGATTCCCCCGGCTGAACCGGGTACCGCCAAAATCCGATTCACCAGCGGGTCCGTCCAGTCAGAGGCGCAGGTGGTTTTTGTGCCGGAGCTGCGTCCGATGATCGCTGCGGGAGTGGTCGATGAGATCATCAGCTTCCGCAATTTCTCGGGCAACTCCATCGCCCCCGTGCAGTCCAACGACGGCTTTGAAGAGGAGTTGCGCGCCTTATCGATCAGCAATGCCAACGGAACCACCCAACTCCAGTCGCACGTGGGCCTCTCGCTAAAAGGCAAGGTGCTGGGTTCTTACCTGTTGACGTTGGCCTACGACTCCGATAAGTCAAACGAGCGCCTGTTCCGTGACATCCAACCCGACGAGTACTACCCCGTTTACGGTGATTCCTCCGTCCGTAGTTACGACGCGCAGTCAACCAGCCGCGCCTATCTGCGGGTCGACAAGGGACGAAGCTATGTACTCTTCGGCGACTTTGCCACGACCCAGAACGACTCGACGCGCGTTTTGACGGTGTATAACCGCAGCCTCACCGGAGTGCGCGAACATTACCAGAACGACCGCGTGAACGTGACGGCGTTTGCCAGTCACACCACCTACTCACAACATGTCCAGGAAATCCCCGCCAATGGCACATCCGGTCCCTACATTCTGTCCAACGCCACTGGGGTGATTAACAGTGAGACCGTCCAGATCCTGGTTCGCGATCGTAATCAGCCGGCGGTGATTTTGAAGATCACGCCGGAGACGCGCTTTGTCGACTACGAATTTGAGCCCTATTCCGGGGAGATACTGTTCACCTCGCCCATTCCCAGTCTCGACCCGGACCTCAATCCGGTTTCCATTCGTGTGACCTACGAAATGGATCAAGGAGGAGCGCGCTTCTGGGTGGCAGGCGTGGATGGCTCCGTCAAGCTGAACGACAGGATTCGGGTGGGCGGGACCTACGTGGCCGACCTCAATCCCGGCGATCAGTTCTTCATGAAAGGATTCAACTCCACCATCAAGCTGGGTTCCCACACGACTTTGAACGGTGAGTTTGCTACCACTCATCAGGACACCGTGGGCGATGGCGATGGCTACCATTTTGAACTTCTGCATGATAGTGAAAACTTGAAAGCGCGCGCCTACTTTGGACGCACTAGTGCGCTGTTTGACAACATCAACTCCCTGCTGAATCAAGGACGTGGTGAAGGAGGGCTAAAGCTGAGCTGGAAGTTCACCCCCTCCACGCGGCTGGTGGCCGACGCGATTCGCACCGAGAATACCGCTGCCGGCGGCACGCAAGTGGGCGCCTTGCTCAGCGTCGAACACACCATGAAGAACAAGATGCAGGTGGAATTCGGAGTGCGCCGCGTCGAGCAGGGTAACCTCGCTGCCTCAGCTTCGACGGCAGGCTCCACGAACACCAACACCACCAGCATTCGCACCAAACTGACCGTGCCCGTGCCCAATCTCCCCCGGCTTCAAACCTACGGCGAGTATGAGCAGGACGTGCGCGACTTCAGCAAGAAGATCGCCGCTGTCGGCGGCACCTTCCAACTGTTCGAACGCGCCAAAGTCTACGCTCGCCGCGAGCTGATCTCGTCGTTGGGCAACCAGTTTTCCTTGAACACCTCGCAACAACAACAGGCCACGGTTTTCGGGATTGAGGGCGATTACCTCAAGAACACACACGTCTTCAGCGAATACCGCGACCGGGACGACTTTTCCGCCAAGGACACGGAAGCCGCCATCGGCCTCCGCAATACCTGGACCGTGCTCCCCGGTTTGAAGCTCAACACCGGCGTCGAGAGCGTGAAAGTTCTGAAAGGCAGTGGCGCCACGAATAATCTGGCGTTTACCTCCAGCGTGGACTTCACCCCCACCTCCAAATTCAAGGGAACGTCGCGGTTTGAATGGAGAGCTTCCTCCAACACGCGCGGCTATCTGAGCACCTTGGGCGCCGCCTTGAAGATCAGCCAAAACTGGACTTTCCTCGGACGCAACGTTCTGAGCACCGAGAACTCCACCAGCGGCCCGCAGAGCGGCCAGTTCCGCGAGCGCGCCCAGATGGGATTCGCGTTTCGCGATTCGGCCACCAGCTCCTGGAATTGGCTGGGCATGGCAGAGTTTCGCTCGGAGCGCGATTTCAACCCCACGGCTCCTACCGCCCGACGCTTCGTGGTACTGTCTTCCAACGTGAATTATGAACCGTCCAAGTCACTGGTCCTCTCCGGACGGTATGCGACCAAGTTCACCGTGGATAAATCTCTCGGTCTGGACAGTTCCGCCGGCGATCAACTGGCTTCATTGCGCCTGACTTGCGACCTGGCGAAACACTGGGACGCGGGCTTCCTGGTCTCAACCATGTTCAGCAACGGATTTTCCAGCCGCCAATACAGCGCCGGCCCTGAGTTGGGCCGCATGTTGGCCAAGAACCTGTGGGTCTCCGTAGGGTACAACCTGCTGGGTTATCACGATACGGACCTCTCGGGTGAAAACCAGATGAGCCGCGGTGTGTACATTCGCTTCCGCTTCAAGTTTGACGAAGGATTGCTCCAGAAGATACCGGGCGCTAAACCAAAGTGATGTCTTCGCGGTCCATTTCGGGAAGGTTGCGACGCTGGTCCCTGTGGGGATTGCTGGCCGGGTGCTGTCTGCTGCCCGGTTCCGCCTTTGCGCAGACCTGCGCCACTCCCGGCAAGGACGGACCGGCAACGATCTCCGGGGTTGTCAATACCTACTACCCCACCAGCGGCAGCGTCAGTGCGGGAGCAACCAGCGTGACGCTGGGAGCGGCATCTTCCGCGGGAGCCCAGGTGCAAATCACCGCTGGCGATCTGGTGCTCTTTATCCAGATGCAGGATGCCACCATCAATTCCAGCAATAATTCGAATTACGGCGCGGGCTCGGGAACAGGTTCCGGTTACACGGGGGGCACGGCGGGCCAATATGAATTCGCCGTCGCCAACAGCGCGGTGTCGTTGTCAGGCGGCACCTTGACCCTGACGTCCGGTCTGCTGCATGCCTACTCCAATGCTGCGGCCACCAGCTCGCAGGGCCAGAAAGCGTTTCAGGTGCTCAGAGTGCCGCAGTATTCCAGTGGTACCTTGGGAACAACCAGCAGCAACAATGGGACGACATCAGGCAGTGCCCCGCCGTGGAACGGGACGACAGGGGGCGTTTTCGCCATTGACGTTGCCGGGACGCTCAACCTGGGTGGGGGAAGCATTGACGTCAGCGGCCTCGGGTTCCGGGGTGGCGGCGGGATCGAGCAAAGCGGCTGCGGCAGCAGCGGCTGCGCCAGCAATACAGCCTACCGCCTGGTGTCCACAAACGGAAGCGGCGGCTCGAAGGCTGAGGGCATTGGCGGGACGCCCGAGTTGGTTGGCGATCAGCAGACCTCGGCGGTAGTTAGCACCGGCCAGCCCAATGATGGCTACCCGAATGGCAGTTTCGACCGTGGCGCTCCCGGCAATGCCGGCGGCGGCGGCACCGACGGTGACCCACAGAACAATGACCAAAACAGCGGCGGCGGCGGGGGTGGCAACGGAGGAGCGGGCGGACAGGGTGGTTACTCCTGGAGTTCGGGGTTGAACGTGGGTGGCCTCGGCGGATCGACCTTTCCCGCCACCGCGACGAAGATTGTCATGGGCGGTGGCGGCGGCGCCTCGACCAGCAACAATGATCCTAACAATTACGACTCCACCGGCGGTGCCGGCGGCGGCATCGTCATCCTGCGCGCGGGCAGCGTTACCGGTAGCGGCACGATCCTGGCTAACGGCTCGGCAGGGCAAAACGCGGTACAGGATGGCGCCCCCGGCGGCGGCGCCGGGGGCACGGTTGTCGTCGCCGTAAAATCCGGCACACTCTCAGGCTTGACCATCAACGCCAATGGCGGTGTGGGCGGAAATGCCTGGCCGACAAGCGCGCCCGGCGCCAACAATATCAACGAACACGGTCCGGGAGGCGGCGGCGGGGGCGGCGTGGTGCTGCAATCCGGTGGGGCCACCGTTTCGGTGACCGGTGGAGCGCACGGGACCTCAACCACCAGCCAGCTTCAATTCGGGTCGACGAGCGGCGCCTCGGGTTTGTCATCATCGACGACCTACACGGCACTGCCTGGCACAAGCAGCGGCGCCGCTTGCGTTCCCGTTCTCACCGTGACGAAACTCACCACCACACCGAGCGTGCCTGACGGTGGGACGGCGACTTACACCATCACGGTTAAGAATGCCGCCAGCGTAGCTGCCGCGACCCAAATCAGCATCTCCGACACCCTGCCCGAGCCGATTACCAACGGATTCACGTACAAGGCCAACGTCTCCGTAACATTGAGCGGTGGCGCCACACGCCCCACCACCAGCGACCCCTCCGCCCCCGCCATCGTTCCGGCTTGGGGAACCTTTACCATCCCAGCCAGTGGCCAAGTGGCCATCACTTTCACTGTAAACGTGGCCTACGGCGTGCCTGCGGCCACCTATCAAAACCCGGCCACGGCGACTTATCTCGATCCCACGCGCACCACCACTTCGGGGACGACATCCTCCAGTTACAACCCCGCTTCCAGCACGGCGGAGGACGTCGCAGTCACCACGGCGGTGGCTATCTCCGGCTTTGTCTATGCGGACATCAACCACAACGGTACTCTCGATTCCGGTGAAACCTGGACCGGGTCCACAGTCTACGTGAACCTTGTCCTCTCGGGCGCGGTGCTCAAGTCGGTAACGGTCCCTGCGGGCACCGGAGCTTATGCCTTTAACGGCGTAATCGCCGGCACCTATACCATTGTGCTGGCAAGCTCCGCAACCGCCACCACCGGCACTGTCCCTTCCGGCTGGGTGATGGTTTCCCCCTCCCTTCCCTCCATCGCTCTGACCACCAGCCTCAGCAGCTATCAGAATGAGAATTTCGGTTTGTACCAAGGCAATCGCATTTCTGGCAAGGTTTTCCAGGACAACGGCGTCAGCAGTGGGACCCCCAATGACGGAAAACTTAACGGGGGCGAGACGGGCGTGGGTAGCGTCCCCCTAACGGCGACCAACGGCTCCGGCACAACCTACGATTCCGAGGTCACTGCCGGCAGCGGTAGCTACACTCTGTGGATTCCCTCCGCCGCCACCACCGTGGTTATCAGCACTTCCCCACCCTCCGGATACCTGGCCACCGGCGCGGACCCCGGGAACACTGCGGGCACCTATAGCCGCGCTGCCGGCACTCTAACTTTTACGAACACCGGAATTGCCTATTCCGGAGTGAATTTCGGCATCGTGCCGGTGAACAGTTTCAGCACTGACAACTCCGCCTCAGCGCTGCCTAACAGCACGCTTTTCTATCCGCATACATTCCAGGCTATGACCGGCGGTCAAGTGTCGTTTTCCACCTCCGCGATTTCCGGCCCTGCCGGGAGCTACTTCACAGAAGTCATTTATCGCGACGTGAGTTGCACTGGGACGATGAGCTCGGGCGATCCCCAGATCACCTCCGCGGTGAGCGTCAGTGCCGGGAGCACGGTCTGCATCCTGGTGAAGGAAACGATTGATCCGGGAACGCCCCTGGGGGCCAAAAACAGCATCACTGTCACCGCGAATTTCACTTACACCAACGCGAGTCCGGCGCTTTCCGCCAGCTATACCCATTCGGACATGACGACAGTCGGAAACAGCAGTTCGGCGGGACTGGACCTGACCAAAAAGGTGGATAAAGCCACAGCCAAATCCGGCGACACGCTCAACTACACTGTCACCTTTGTGAACGATAGTCCCGGGTCCCTCTCAAACATCGTTCTTAACGATTCGACCCCTGCTTACACGACCTTTACAAGCGCTGCGTGCCCTTCCACTTTGCCTGGCGGTTTGACCTGCACGATTACAACTCAACCCAGCGTAGGCGGCGCCGGCTCTATTCGCTGGACCTTCACCGGCGCCTTGCTTCCGGCCGGCACGGCGCAAGTCACGTATTCCGTCAAGATCCAATAAGGCTCCCTTGCCCCTTGCTGAATAAGCAGCTAGCGGTCGCGGTAGGGACACCGGCTGCCCGGTACCCCGCGCACAGATCCGTACGTACGCTCGTTAGTCTCGTTTTTCAGAGACTCTGCGGCTTTGCCTTGATCGATTCCATTACACGCGAGATGGTGGCCGGCAAACGGGGGAATATGATCGCAGGCCCCGCCGCGGCGGCATCGGGCAGGAAGATCCAGGGGGTGAGCAGAAAGCGGAAAGCACGAAGAAGAGAGCAGAAGGTAGGGACCAGATGTTCTTCATTCTGACTCCTGACTTCTGACTCCTGACTTCTGACTCCTGCTCTTTCCCTCTGACTCCTCACTTCTGCCTTTCCAATCCCAGGCGGCGCAAGCGGGACATGAAAGGGGATCATACGCCCCATTGCACACGCACGAGCCGCAGTGTCTCTGAAAAACGAGACTCTGCGCTGCTTTACCCTTAACCCGCATTGATTTTTTCATTGCAAGGCCCTAATTTATTCCTTCACGTCTCTGCTTTTATTTGCGGATTTTATATCGCAAAGCACAGAGGGTCCCGAAGAGCCAAGCCAACGACAGCCGGAAGTCGAGGGCTCCAAGACTATCCCACTTGCCAGACCATAAGGCGCTTCCGATCCTGAAGGCTAAGACGACGCTTAGACAACCGACAACAACGTAAAGGAATCTGTCAACCCGAGCGAACGGCCGCCTCGAATGCTCCATATCTACTAAACGCAGTTCTCCGATTTCAAGAAAATCAAAGGACCGGACGAGTACGTCGAATGGGTAAGACTTAAGCATGGTTCACTCCTCTCGTGTACCGCGCAGTCTAGCGCGGGTTAGGAGGTGAACCAGGGCAAAAACTGTAGCCTAAAGGGCCTTGCTGAGGGGTCTCATTTCCGCTGAAGTCGGACAAGCCAGATAAGTCCCAGAGGTGCTGAAGACGCACATGCGTGAGGTCCTGCCGAAGACTTCCATCCTAATCGGAGCACGCTAGGCACTCACGCCCAAGAAGTTCTTGACGTCCTCGGCGCACGAGGCGCAGAGGGCCCAGTCTGTTCTGTCGTCTAAGGCGTTTTCCTTCCATCGCCGATAGTCCGCGTCCGGGCTCATCGCCCCTCTAACGGCATCGACAACTGCGTGGGCGGTCAGCCGGGCCGCGACGGTATCGGCTTGCCGTGTCGGAAGCGATCTGTGGGCTGCTCTCATCGCTTGCTTATAGCCCTCGAGCGGGTCGGCCCGGCCGCGAGCAAATGGGTTGTAGCCTGCCTGCGCAATCAGAGCGAACTGCTTGAAGGGTATATAGACAGAGCCTTGCGCGGGGCTTGCCTCAAAGGGCGAATTACAGATATCACACTGCGCCGCTTGCACCGACAGCAGCGATCGCGCTGCAAAAGATGCCTGCCATCCCGGAACTCCCTCAGCAAAGCGCTGCCTCACAAACCTGAGGAGTTCTTCCTTGCTGAGCCGGCCTAGGGCATCTGCCAGCGGCCTCCAGCTCTGGAGTTGGGGATGTCTTTCAGAGAGCTCTCTCATTGCTCGCTCCGACTCCTCCTGGGCGATTTCTGGACTCATTCCGTCCTCCAGGGCCGCCATCAGGAGCGGGTCTTTCTCAAGTTCTCGCGACAACTCAGTCGGTGTCAAGCCTGGATCGAGACGACTAAACTCGCTGCTCATCGCCGCCAACAGCGACTCCACAGCACGCCGACCTCCAATGCGCCCCAGAGCCTCCGCTGCGGCTGCGCGCAGCGTGTAGGAACGATCGTTCAGGGCTGCTGCGAGCGGCTCAACTGCACGCACATCTTTGAGGAACCCTAGGGCCTTGGCTGCTTCTTTCCGTGCAGAGCTTTTCGGGTCCGCTAGAATGGCCAGGAGCGGCTGCACCGCCCGCACGTCCCCGAGGCGCCCCAAGGCCTCCGCTGCTGTCGAGTGATGCCCTTCGGGGTCCGCCAGCTCAGCCAGCAGCGGCTCCACCGCCCGCACGTCCCCGATACGCCCCAGCAACTCGACTACGCTCACTCCATAGGCGCCGCCCTGGTCCTTGGATTTTAGGGCTGACAATAGTGCGTCGACAGCTGGACTGCCAATCGCTACCAAGGCCTCTTCGATCGCCCGACACACGTCAAACCGGTCCAGCGATAAACTCCGCTCCCCCTCATGCTTGAGTGCCTGCAGCAGGGCTTCGACGGCGCGAGGATTCTTTAAGTTGCGCAGCTTTAAAGCCGCGTTCCGTCGTGTCTCCCAAGCCTTTGACCGTAGCTGCCACAGAGTCCACCAGAGCATAGGGCCCCTCCTTTGATACCGCGCAGCCTAACTCTTAATCTGGAATTTCCATTTTGGCCTTCCAGCGGCCCCTAGGATACACCCATTCGTCCCCCAGCGAACCCTTCCATTTCCTGTTTCGTGCCCGGATTGCCCCAGCGCTCCCAACTGCCCTTCCAGGGTCCTGAAAACACGCTACCACGGCTTCTAGCAGTGTTTCTTCCAGACACCGCTGCGTGCGGGGCTCGCTGAGGATCGATTTCTCGGCTGCCACAGCCTGTTTCTCTACCCGGCTGGCACCGGCAACGCCGCATTCCGCCTCACCATCGCTCCGGACAGTCGCCGCGTCGGGTGGCTCTCCGCCAGGATTAGCCAATAGCAGGTAGCAGAGTCTCGTTCTTCAGAGACTCTGCGGCTTTTCCTTGATCGATTCCATTACACGCGAGATGGTGACCGGGAAAGGGGGGAATATGATTGCAGGCCCCGCCGCGGCGGGGTCGCTAGGGAAGATACAGGCGGTAAGCACAAAGCGGAAAGCACGAAGAAGAGAGCAGAAAGTAGGGACGAGATGTTTTTCATTGTGACTCCTGACTTCTGACTTCTGACTCCTGCTCTACTTGCTCCAGGTCGCGCTCGATCAGGCCCTTGGTGATGCCGGCGTCGGGCCGCAAGCGGATCTGCTCGCCGGACGTCGGCTCCGCGCCCAGAATCATGCGGAAGTTGCCCAGCGATTCCAGCCCTAAAATAGGACGTGGCAACGTCGAGCGCGCGCTCGTGGTGCTCGGCGAGGACGCCGTTCAGGATGTCGCCGAGTCGGTGCGCCGCGCTGTCGATGACATAAGGAACGCGCATGAATCGTCAGCCGGTCAGCAGGCTGCGAATGCTCGCTTCGAGGGAGGGCAGCTTATTTTGAACGATGTCCCAAATGATCTCGACGTCGACCCCGAAGTATTCATGGATGAGGATGTCTCGTAGCCCGGCGATCTTCCGCCAGTCGATGCCGGCGTGCTTCTTGCGCATATCCTCTGGAATTTTCTTGACAGCCTCGCCGATTACTTCCAAGTTGCGGACCACGGCGTCTACCGCCTTCTCGTCTTCCGCGAATTGGTGGAAGGAAAGCCCGACGGTATAGCGCCGAATCTTGGCAATCGCCTCGATCACGTCTTCCAGGTAGAGCCTAAAATCCCGGGGCATAGGTAGCTTCCTTTAGAATGATGGGGCGCAGTCTTGGTTTGATCGAGTCCGCGAGGACCAGGTCAACCCGGCAGGCGAACAGGCTTTCCAGGAGTATTTTGGCGTCCATGTAAGCGTCGAAGGACTTGTGCTCGAATTCCACCACGAAGTCAAGATCGCTTGCCGCTCCGGCCTCGCCCCTCGCAGCCGAACCGAACAGGCCCAGCCTTTTCACACCCAGGCGCCGAAGCGCTTCGCAGTTCGCTTCCAGAGTCTTCAATACCTCCTCGCGACCTTTCACCATGTTTGCCACCTTTTGCGCTACTCACACAAGCTTACACCGATTCTAGCATGGTCGTTCGGACGGAGTCGCAGTGTAAAGGCCCCGGTCTCCTCTGCCCGCATTGATGCGAAGCCTCGAGCCCACCTTGATCGCATGCCGTGATCGGGCAGGAAAACCCACGCCGTAAGGCACTGTCAAGGGATAACTGCTACATCTTAGATCCGAGAGCCCGCTCGCCGCCGCTGGACGGGAACGATAGGGCGTCACCCCCGCGTAAGCGGGGGTCCACTAGTGGTGGATTCCCGCTTCCGCGGGAATGACGCGGATTCCTTCTGCCTGCTCCTGAATCTTAGCCCTTGACACTCGCCTGGAAGTATGGTAGCCTACTACAGTTGACGTATGCTGGACGCACCACCACACCGCTTGCAGGGGGTTCCAAACCAGCCCACCGGCTGCGCAAGATGGGTGCAAAAGGCAAAAAAGATACTAACCTGAATTGTGAATTATGAATTGTGAATTGAATTGCTCTGCTCCTCGTTGGCACCGCTAGCCGCCTGCTGCTTGCCCGCTGGTCCGTTTGAGAGTAGCCGGAGCTGGCAGGACTTATTACACCGGCGCCGACAATAGACAACATGTCGTCCCCGTCAGTGAAGGAGGGGGCTGCGTAGTTTCAAAAAGTGAACGAACCAAGCGGGGATGTCTATGAAAACAAAGGACAGGCTTTCAACAGCCTGGGCCAAGCCGGGAATGTTATAGAAAACAAAGATAGTTACTCCTTGAAAGCTGGAATGTTGTTGAAAAGAAAGGAGGTAGGTGGTAGGTCGTAGGTGGGAAGAACAGGATTCAGGAGTCAGGATTCGGGATTCAGGAAGTGAAAGAGCACCGTACCACCCGAGCATAGTCCGCCTCTCTTCTGACAGGGAACAGGGAAAAAAGACGCGCCTGTCATGCGTTGAATCTCTCATTAGCACATTCACTCTGCGGGCTGAGTTCAAAAACGGTTGACCCCACAAAGCAGAGCGTAATGCAAATCAATGAGCGACTTTGACAATCTGTCAATTCAGTAGTGGGTCGGTTTGGGGTTGTAGCGGCGAGTTTACCTCGCCATGTGGCGGCGTAAAGCCGCCTCTACATCAAACTGACTCACTAGCGTCAGTTTCAGTAGCTTGCTCACTTCGACAAAAGTCTGGTAAACCTGATGATTTCTGGCAGGTAGATTGCCTGAGGGACGTGAGGAACAGTTGAATTTCGTGGTTCAGGAGGAGCAAATGGCCATACCCTCACGCATCCGCGATTTCCTGGATTCCGAGAATGTTTCCTATGAGGAACTCCGTCACCAGCCGGCCTATACAGGACAAGAGGTCGCACACACGCTCCATCTATCGGGCAAGAGGTGCGCCAAGACCGTAGTGCTGGATGGGGACGGAAGGCTGGCAATGGC